>NZ_CP107876.1 GCF_041432505.1 Streptomyces virginiae | reverse complement strand
GAGAGGGATCTCTACGGGATAACTACGGGATTGAGAGTCAATCTGACTCGGGGTAGGCGTCATTTTGACTCGGGGTAGGAGTCGATTTGACTCAGGGTATGAGTCAGATTGACGTGTCAGCAGGTCAGAGGGGGTTTCCGGATCGTCCGGCGTGCCGCGCAGGGTGGCTTCCGGGTCGCCCTGGGTGTCGTCGTCGAAGGTGATCGCGTCGATCAGGTTGTCGTCGTACGCGGTCCGCTTCCTGGCCATCGACGCCAGCATCGGCAGGTTCACCCGCGACAGGTTCGAGATCGGCTCGCCCTTGCTGTTCACCCGGCGCACCGACTTCAGCAGCTTCCTCTTGATCAGCTTGCGCTTCACCCGCTGCACCGTGCTGCGGGACGTCCCGCAGGAGTCCGCGAGGCGCTGCTCACTGGGCCAGCAGTAGCCGTAGGGGTCGGTCCAGTTCGTGTAGCCGATCAGCAGCAGCTTCTCGCTGCCGTCCAGCCCCTCGGCATCGAGCACCATGCCCATGTGCTGCGCGCTCACTCGGCCACCGCCGTCAGGTAGCCGTGGCTCTCCAGCTCCGCCAGCGCGGCCTCGATGTCCGCCACGCTGTGCGCGGTGCCGGCCGCGAGCGATTCCGCGGTGACGGTCTCCCACTCCGCGTCGCTGAACGAACTCATCAGCGCGAACACGCCGCGCGCCGTGAACGTCAGCCGAGCGTCGGCCAGGAACGAGTTCTTCAGCGTCGTGTAGCCGTCCGACGCCCTCCGTACGGTGAAGCTCATGCGGCCACCCCCGGCGTGGCCGACGCGATGTTCAGGCGGTGTGGCAGAACCACTGGGGATACACGTACGCTCTTCACGAGCGCACCTCCATCTCAGGTGCACCGGCAACCCGGGGTTGGCCCCCCGGACCGGTCTTCGGCCCCGTCTTCTGGCGGGGCCGTCGTGCTGTGTGGCCCATGCTTGCGCA
Source organism: Streptomyces virginiae (assembly GCF_041432505.1). Lineage (GTDB taxonomy): Bacteria > Actinomycetota > Actinomycetes > Streptomycetales > Streptomycetaceae > Streptomyces > Streptomyces virginiae_A. The sequence continues at coordinate 5,643 of NZ_CP107876.1, read as the reverse complement.
TCGTGGGCCCGTGACACGCCCAGACAGCCGCGCGGGCAAGCCTCCAATTTGGATGGGCAAGCCTGCCGGGGTGCTGGGCAAGCCTCTATCCGCGCTTCTCCCGGATGCCGGGCAAGCCTGCCTCCTCGAACCACTTGTAGAGGGTGTTGGGACTGAGACGTGCCAGCTCCCTGATCCGGCTGCGCTGGGCGCCGAGCTTGGCCGCTTCGATCACGAGCGGGCGCAGTTCCTCGGTCAACAGGCGGTCTGCCTCGGCGAGCAGTTCGGCGCGTCTCGCGCCCACGTTGGCAACGGCGCGCAGGGCCGCCGCTTGCTTCTCCTCAGGGATCTCAGTCACGTCCCGAGTATAGACATGAAGTTCACTGGATGTCGCACTTGTATCCAGTGAACTTGTCGTGTCATGGTGGCTCTGCACCCGGAAACGGGAGCGGCCCCCGGTTGGAGCCGGGGGCCGGTTGGTGGCCTGCCGTTGGAGCGGCGCGGTCACCGGTAGCCCCGGCGTATCAGCGCCGGAGCTGAGTCGGATCACTGTGTGGAAGGAAACCCGACATGGCGATTGTGGCAGGTACCGCGGCTTCTGTGTGGACGGTTGAGGCGTCGGTTCGGGACGCGGTGGGCCGCTCCCGGGTGGAGGCCGGCGGAGTGGTGGAGGGCGTGTCGCCGTGGGGTGAGACCCTGCCGCCGAGTGCGGTGGTGGAGGAGGTCGGGCAGCAGCGGGTCGAGGTGCGGGTGAGCCTGTTCGTGCAGCCGGAGGAGTTGGTGGCGGCGCTCCTGGACTCCGAGGGGGCGTGGTCGACGCCGGGGGTGCTGGAGTCGGACGAGATGGCCCGGTACTACACGGTGACGCACATGATGGTCTACGACGGTCCGGGGAGCCCGCGCATGGCGGAGCTGGTGGCCGAGGTGTACGGGTCGGAGACGGAGACCGAGGAGTTCGAGCGGGCGCGCGAGGTGGTGTCCCGGGTGTTCGGCGTGATGGCTCCCGCCGCGTTGACGGTGGTCTGAGGCTCCGACGGGGCCTCGCGCGCGTAACGCGTGCACACGTGCACGTGCACACGCGTGCACACGAGGCCACTTCCTCAGGGGGCGGTCGGCGGAGAGATCCGCTGGCCGCCCCTGAGGCGTCCTGGCGCGGGCGCGGCTCACGGGGCGCGGACGGGCGGGCGGGGCAGCCGCCGAACGGACTCCAAGGCGAGCGCCGGACCGCCCGGACGCCGGACCGCTCCCCCGGTCTCCCGGTCCGCCCGGTCCGGTCTCCCGGTCCGGCGGTCCGGTCTCCCGGTCCGGCGGTCCGGTCTCCCGGTCCGGCGGTCCGGTCCCCCGGTCCGGCGGTCCGGTCCCCCGGTCCGGCGGTCCGCTCCCCCGGTCCGGCGGTCCGCTCCCCCGGTCCGCCGGTCCGGTCCCCCGGTCCGGCGGTCCGGTCCCCCGGTCCGGCGGTCCGCTCCCCCGGACCGGGCGGACCGGGGTCGGTGCGGACGTTTCCACGGACGGCGTTTGCGCTGGTTATCCCGTCCGTCCCCCCGTCCGCGAGACGGCCGGTTGCGTCGGGCGGGGGGTGTCCGTGCGGCTAGCCTGCTAGCCGGCTTACTGGCGAGCGGGCGGAGCGGTGATGGCGAAACGGGTGGCGGTCGGGAACAACAAGGGCGGGGTGGGCAAGACCACCACGACGGTGCGGCTGGCGGAGGCGTTGGCCAAGCGCGGGTGCCGGGTGCTGGTGGTGGATCTCGATCCGCAGGGCAACGCGTCGCGGCGGCTGGGGTGGACGTTCGACGCGGCGGCGCCGCAGCTGACGATCTCGGAGGCGATCCGCGCGGACGAGGTGGGGGCGGCGGCCCAGGTGGTCCAGTCGGTCGGCTGGGAGACGGAGTACGCGGACCGGATCGCGCTGTGCCCGGCGCGGCTGGAGCTGGAGAACCGGATGAGCGAGGCCGGGATCGTCGGCGCGCACCGGCGTCTCGCGCGGGCACTGGACGGGGTGGACCGCCACTTTGACTACACGCTGATCGACTGCCCGCCGTCGCTGTTCCACCTGACGCAGCTCGGGATGGCGGCGGCGGATGTGGCGGTGGTGGTGACGACGCCGGAGTACGACGCGGTGGAGGCGGCCATCCGCGTGAGGGACTTCATCGCCCACCGGGCGGCGGATCTGTCGAACCCCTCGCTGGAGCTGGCCGGGGTCGTCGTCAACGGCCTCCAGCAGCTCGGCTCGCACGCCTTCCAGCGCGACGGCATCCGCGAGACGTTCGGGCCGCTGGTGTGGGATCCGGTGGTGCCGCGCCGGTCGGTGGTGCTCGACGTCGATGAGTCGGCGCTGCCGCTGGAGGGCGTGACCGGGGGAAGGGCCGGGGAGGTGCGGGCGGTGTACGAGCTGCTCGCCGAGACGTTCGTGAAGGCGGTGCCGGCCGCATGACTCCCCGCGAACGACGGCGCCCGTCCGGCACGGCGACGAACACGGCGCTCACCCCCAGCACCGAGTCGCTCCGGGTGGGCGACGGCACCGCCCCGGGTCTGGGCAAGCCTGCCCGGGGGGCGGGCAAGCCCGCCCGGGTGGCGTTCGGGACGTACCTGCCGCCGGAGCTGCAACGAGAGTTCAAGTCCCGCTGCGTGCTGCTCGGCATCGAGATGCAGGACGGCACCGAGCAGGCGATCCGGGAGTGGTTGGCCCAGCACCCGGCCTGACCGGCGCAGCCCGCCGCCCGCCCCGGGAACCGGGAGGAACACGCAGCTCAGCGAGCCGGAACGGCGGTGGAACCGGGCGGGAACCGGGACCGGGCAGCGGGAACCTGTTCCGGGCCTGCGGCGGTGTTCCGGTACGTGTACCGGTCGCTGGCCTGCATGTTCCCGCCCGTTCCGGCCCGGTTCCGGCGGTTCAGGGTGAACGAACCGTGACCCTCCCGAGAGGCTCGGGGTTCGTTCACCCCCATGCGGCCGGTCCGGCGGGGTGGGCAAGCCTGCCGGGCAAGGTGCCGGGATCGGGGCCCGTGAGGGTTGCACCGGAGGGGGGCTGGAAGGTTGCACGTAGAGGTGCACTAGGGGTTGCACCGGAGGTGTGACCGTGAGTGGGACCCCCACTTTTTCGATCTTGAGCATCGTGCCTGGTCAGGCCCGGTGGGCAAGCCCCCTCGCCACGACGACACCTCTTTGTACGCGTCAGCCGTACGGAGAGGTTGGGTCTCTGCAGGCCGGGCGGCGGCGGTTTGCTCGGTCTGGCCCGGCAACTCCTGTGACGGGCTCTGTGCTGCGCGTTACCGTGATCGCGATCTGTTCGCGACTGCACGGGGGTGGCCCGATGGTGACGGCTCGACAGAAGCGGTGCGCGGCGGCGCTGGGAGGCGCTGTGGCGCTCGCTGCGGCCCTCGCCGGATGCGGGGGAGGCGACGGCGGCGCGAAGGCTCCTGCGGCTGCTACAGCGGCGCCCAGCCCCAGCAAGAGCGCTGACCCGGACGCGCCGGAAAAGGCGGCCGTCCTGGAGGCGTACCGGGCGATGCGGTCGGCGGAGGAGCGGACGTACGGGACGGCGAAGCGCGATCCGCAGTTGGCGACGTACGCGGGCAACACGGCGCTGCGGGATATCACGCTGACGATGCTCTACCACCAGGAGCAGGGCACCGTCATGAAGGGTGAGCTGTCGTATCGGCCGGAGGTGACTGGCTTCGACGAGGCCAAGACGAAGGCCACGCTGACGGACTGCGTGGACTCCAGCAAGTACGACGAGGTGAAGGCGTCGACCGGAGAGGTGATCCCGGTCAAGGGCACGGCGCCGCGCCGCCACGTGAACAACCTGACCGCCATCAAGACGGACGGGAAGTGGGTCATCTGGGCCCTGGCCATCGACCGGGCAGCGACGTGCTGACCGCGCGCCGTGCGACGGCGGCCGCCGCGCTCGCGCTCCTTCTCCTGGGTGCGCCGGCCCAATCCGCGGTGGCCGACCCCGGCCCCGGCGGCGGGGTGATCTGCCCGCCCACCAAGCAGGACTGCGACATCCACGCGGGCGACAACAAGCCCGGCAAGCCCGGGGGCGGCGGAGGGACCGGCGGCGGTGGAGGCGGTGGGGGCGGCGGCGGGGGGAAGCCGTCGTGCCAGATCGACGGGGCGGAGGTGCCGTGCTCCCGCGACGACATGGGCGTCTTCAACCAGGCGGACCACTGCTACTGGCAGGTGCTCAACCCGCAGCCCGCGCCGACCGATCCGATCTGGACGTACTCCAACGGCGTCCCGGCGGACTGGAAACCGGGGGACCCCGGGCAGCTCTGGAACGTGATCTGCCCCGGCGTCGGCAGGGAGCTGGCGGGCGGCACCCACTTCTCGGTGACCGGCCCGGCCGGGGGCGGCGTGGACATCCAGGCGCTCGCGCAGCAGGCCGTGGAGAACCTCCGGCTGGAGGGCGCCGACATCGGCATCGCCCCCAACCCGACCGGCGTCGGCGTCGTCGGCATGCCGGTCTGGATCTGGAACCGCCCCGCCCCCACCCGCACGGGGCCGGCCACGGCCTCGGCCTCGGCGGGCGGCGTGACGGTCACCGCGACCGGCAAGGTGCGCAAGGTGACGTACACGATGGGCGACGGCGCAACGGTCGTCTGCACCGCCCCGGGCACCCCGTACGCGGCCCAGTACGGCAAGCAGATGTCCCCCGACTGCGCGCACCGCTACACCGCCCCCAGCTCCACCGTGACGGGCGGCCGGTACAAGGTGGCCGCCACCACCACATGGGACGTGGAATGGGCCGGAGCGGGCCAGACAGGCACCATTACCACCACCCGGGACGCCGCGACCTCTGTGGAGATCCGGGAAGTACAGGTGCTGAACTGAGGCATCCTGTAGGCCCGTCCGGCAAGCGGTGAGACGGCCCCCGGCCCACACGGACCGGGGGCCTCTCTGCGCCCGCGAGAGGACCGGTCACGGCCTCTCACCTGCGCATTGACCGATCGGCGCACCGCAATCGGTCACGCCTGGAGCCGGATCGGTCACCGCTCTCGGCATCGGTCACGGCCACCGGCCACGGTGACCGATCCGGCCCGCCCCGCGCCGCGCCATCGGTCACGCCCCGCCCCGGGGTGCCGTGACCGGCTGCATTCGGTATTCCATAAACCCATTCCGGATTCACTGACTATCCGTCAGGTTCGCACAGTAGGTGCGGCACGCACCTACCCACCCGCGAGGAATGCGCCGCCCCGGAAGGGTGGTGCCAGCAAAACCCAGACTCTAGCCACCACCCGTTTACGAAACACCCCCTGACGGAGCACCACCCGAAGCCCCGTCAGGGGCACGGCCCGACAGGGCCGAAAGACATCGGTCACGCAATCGGCCAACGGCCACAGGACCGGCTAGCCAGCAAGCCAACGAGCGGGCAAGCTAGCTAGCTGAGCCCCTGAAAGGGGCTCCCACCAGCCACATGACCGGCCAACGGCCAACCCACCCCCCAACCGGTCACCGGTCACGGTGACTTGGCCGGCACGCCCCGAAAGGGGCGAGCCAAGAAAGCCTGAAAGGCTTTCAAAAACCGAGAGCCTGAATTGCCGGAGGCAATTCAATTCCGCCCAACATAAGCCCCGAAGGGGCTTATTCCTAAACCACACCGAATTCCCCGAAGGGGAATTCCTGCGGAATTGCGCCGAAAGGCGCAATTCAAAAGGGGCATTTATG
>NZ_CP107875.1 GCF_041432505.1 Streptomyces virginiae | reverse complement strand
ACCCTGAGCGCTGGCGCGCTCAGGAGTGACGCCCTCCGCTTCGCTCCGGGCTGGCTTCGCTGACGCTCCGCCAGACTCCCGCGCAAGCGCGGGAGTCGAAGGCCGCAAGCGGCCTTCGCGGAAGGCCTTCGCTGACGCTCCGGCCCGTGGTGGCGCTGACGCGCCACCACATGTCCGCGCAAGCGCGGACATCGACGGGCCTTACGGCCCGTTGGGGTGTCCGCTTACGCTCCCACCCCTGGCCCTTCCGGCTACGCCTCCAGGACCTGGGCCCGCTGGCGCGGGCCAGCCGGCGGCGGTGAAGGGGTGGGCGTGGTCCGTCGGGTGCCGGCCCGGGGGCTTGGGGGTGCCGATGACAGTCGGCCGCGGGGGACGTCGAGTGCGGGAGGGGTGCTGCCGAGGGGGTTCCGCATCATCGGATGCATCACATCGTGGACTGTGTAGAAACCCGAGAAACCTGCCACCACCCCCAGGAGGCCTCGGGTCCCTCGGGCACACCCGAGGGACCCGAACACAACCCGCTGTGCAGCGCCCCCAGTAGGGCTCTGACCAGCAGGGATGATGGCGCATGCCCGATACGCGGCCCCGCCCGCACTGCACCATCGAGCATCCTCGGACCGGCCACGAAGCACCACACCACACCAAACTGACGAAACGTCAGATGCATTCCGGGTAAAGTATCGGTCGCATCAAAGAGGCAGAATAAGGCATTCTCTGAATTAGGAATTTCCCAAGGAATCGCTACCCTATCGAGGCCTTATATTTAGCCAATAGCGTCGAATATATGATATAATAGAGGAAAGTCGCATTCCCCCTAGGAGGCGAGCTTGGTCAAATTAAGGAGAAATAAAGAATGGAAATCTTTTACGCATTAGGCGCAATCTATTACGGCCTCTCTATCGTTCACAAAGTGCTTCAGATGCTCGGCAAGGGGTAACCAGTTGGTGACCTCGCCCACCTGGCCGTAGACGGAGTGCTGACAGGCGGGGGCCAACGAGAGTGGGGTATGCCCACACCCCGGTTGGTCATCTATCCCCCAGACGAGAACGGCTGGCAGCGGGTCCGGTGGGACGGGCACTCCATCGGCATCGCTCATCAGTTCTCGGACGTCACCGCGTTCCTCGCGCAGGCCGGCATGGAGGACCCGGAGACCTTCGACTTCGCGGGCCCCCAGGTCGAGTGGCGTGGTGGAGGACCGGAGACCTGGGCTGAGTCGCCCCCGTAGCCGCAGGCATCCGCACGGATGGGTGGACGCCATGTCCACCCTCGTGGACGACTCTCGCTACAGTTGGAAGGGTTATGGCGTACGCCCCAACCCGACGGACCGTTCCCCGTGCACACGAGGACGGCCCGCAGAGCACCATCAGCACCTACTCGGTGGGTCGCATCCCCGCGTGCACGGGGAACGGTCCGCGAACCTGAGCAGGGCCTGAAGAGGGACGGTGCGTACGCCGCGAGGAGGCGACCTTGCCTGGGGAAGAGGCCGGTCGTCGCCACAACGAAAAAAGCGGCCCCTGCCCAGGCTGGGAAAAGACAAGGGCAGAGACCGCTGGGTGACACGCGCACCACCACCCGAACAGTGCGGGAACACTGCCGGGACCGCGCCTCCTGATGTTGTCGTATCCATCAGGGGGCGCGACGCGCTTCTACAGACGGCTGACGAGGAACTCGTACAGCCACACCACGAACTGGATGAACCAGTGCGCGGCCTCGTCCGCGAGACCGGCCAGGAAGGCCGAGATCACGCCGACGAGCAGCAGGCGCTTGGTGCTGCCCTCACCCCCGGGGTTCGGCTCCACGTCCTCCGACTCGTCGGACGGCGTTTCGTCTTTACCGGGCATGGGAGCCCCTCCATTCGGATCGGTGTGCAACGGGTGAAACGCCGGCCCAACGGACCGCCGCAACCCGGCGCTTCAGGAGCTGCACACACACCCGAACGAGTGGAAACCAGAGTATCGACCCCGCGCGGGCCACCCCCAATCGAGAGCACTGGCACACCAGTTGCGCCTCCGAGCGACCCACCGGGGGGCACAGCGGGAAACTGCACGTCAGAACGCCTTCGTGGCCCCCGTGGTGAGGACGGTGGATGTCATCCCCTCTCACAGCTTTTATTCCTATAAAGGGGTGAACTTTCCCGGAGCCCCAACTCCCTGACCTGCATGTCTCTCGAATCCGGCACACCTGACGACCACTACATGTGGAAGACGGCTGTTGATCATGACCTGACGCACGAAACGGCGCGTGGGCGAAGGTCGCCGGCTCAGGACACCGTTGATGTGGATCCGCAGGTTCGCCCGCTGGTGCACGGCCATGGACTCGATGCCGAGCATGCTGCGTCGGGTCAGAAGGCGACGTCGATGTAGTCGATGTCGGTGAACTCCACGAGCAACCCGTCGGCGCGGGCGCCCCCATCACGGAAGTAGACGTTCTGCAGCCCCTCGGCGGCGAGCGCCTGGAGGTCGGCCTCCGTGGCGCCGGCGTCCTGGGCGGCGAGCAGCCGGTTCGCGTACGTGGGCGGGAGGTGCTGGGTGAGGCGGCGCATCCGTCCGTCGTCCGTAGTACCGGGTGCGGCGGTGAATCCGAACCGGGCGCGGGTCTCGATGGTCAGCCCGGTCTCCCGGGCGGCCTTCGCTCTGGCGTATCGGCGTACGCGGGGCTGCCAGCGCTGACGCACCTCGGTCTCCATCCGGGCCGCAAGGGGCGCCTTGGGCGTGCGGAACTGGCCGCTGACGTACCGCTCCACAGTGCGCTGCGAGATCCCCAGCAAGCCGGCCACGGCCCGGGTGGAGCCCTTGTACTGCCGGACCAGGTACCGCATCTGTGCGCCCGCGGACTTGGGGATGGGGCGGGTGAACGCCTCCTGCGAGGCGCGGTCCAGGCTGTCGCCGACGACGCCCATGCTGTCCTCGATTCTTTCCCAGCGCTGGGAAGGTTTTCTTGATCGTCTAGCAGGGGGGACGCTTTCGCGGATGCGCGAGGGCTTGGTGTGGTTGGTGCAGGGCGTCGACGGGCGCGTTCGCGGATCGAGCGCCCTGCCTGGCGAAGCCGAGTGCGGTGTAGCAGCGGCAGCGACGAGAGGCCGGGGTGTGATTGCGGGGCAATCACACCCCGGCCTTGCTGCCTGCGGTTATCAGGCGGTGGCGACTCCGGGCAGCTGCTGGTGCCCGCAGACCGTGGGACGCGGAGCGGGCAGCAGCACAACGAGGATGCCGAGCCACGTCGCAATCGTGTCGACGTATCCAGGGTCGACGGTCCAGAGGAAGCCCAGGACAAAGATGATCAGCACGGCCCGAGGCAGTCGCCGACGGGGGGAGAGGGGGTGTACGGGGGCATTGTTTAAGGTGGACATTGCAACCAACAATCTGCCGGTGAGACCGGCACTTGGGACCGCACCGCCTCTCGGCGTCAACCTTGGAGGGCGGTGCGGTCTTGTTTTTCCTCCGGGCCTGTTACTCGGAGGAAGTCTCCTTGGCGGGCATGGGAAGCCCGGTGAGGATGAACGGGGCCTGGAACCGGTAGAGCGGGCGGGAGCCCTTGCCGGACCTCGTGTGAAGCGTCTCGTACAGCTCCATCCCCGACTTCTCCAGGGCTCCGTGCTCGATGAGCTCGCCGATGCCCTTGGCGACGGTCTGGGTGTTGATGCCGTACCACTCCTGGATCTTGGCGTGCACGAGGGCGAACTCGGGCTTCCGCAGGCTGAGGGCGATCAGGAGCATCGCCTTTCCGGGAAGACTCAGCTTGGTGTTGAAGCCCTCGCCCCAGTACTCGAACGGCAGCTGGAAGTACGGTCCGTCGCCCGGCTTCCTGTAGGGCAGGCCCGTACCGTCCTCCAAGAGTTTGGTGACCCTCGTCTTGCGGCCTTCGCCCCGCTCCGTCGAGACGAGGTTGAGGTCCTTCAATGCCTTCCAGGTCCTGGAGACAGCCGCTCCGCCGGTGTTCTCGTCGAAGAGCCCGACCGAACGGGCCCAGGTCGTCGACCAGTCCGTCGCTGAGTAGTCCCCGGCTCCGGTCACCGCTGCCAACAGCAGGTAGATGTCCAGCGGCCGCTCCTGCTTCTTGCTCACCAAGGTCCGGAGCGGCCCCGGAATCTTCTCGTTGCTGCTGGAGCCCGGGGCAACCTGCTGCAGGAAGGTGCGCCGGATCGGGACCGTGCGGTTCGCCCGCTTGGACCGCTCCAGGAGCAGCTCGATCGTCCTCCCCTGGCTCAGGCCGCTCTGCTCGGCGTCCAGCTCCGTGGCCTCCCCGGAAATCCCGGGTTCCTGTCCTGTCGTCAGCTCCATGTGCTGAAGCATGGCATGGAATCGTTCCGCGTGTACAACTTGATTTGCGGCAACTCTCCATCTCCGTTTGACGGTTGATAGGTCGCCATAAGACGCCAGGTTAAGATGACATATAGGAACCCTTGTAAGAAGGACAATCAAGATGGACAAGGTAGGCGGCTTGCGGAGTGCCCCGGAGTGAGGGTGAGCGCGCGCCGGCCATCGGTACCGGGCTTCGGGTTCTTGAGTTTTTTCGGGTGCTCTCGGCCCTGCCGAGCCATTCCGACCTGTCTTGTCTCCCCCGGTCCGGTCCGGGAGGCATCCGGGCGAGGCATCACCTCTTGGTAGGGCCGATGCGACAGACTGCTCTTCGTACACCGAAGTAGCCGGTCCGTCCGCGGGCCGGTGAAGCGAACGGAAGGCCTTCGATGGCAAAGATCCATGTGGTCGCGAACCGCAAGGGCGGCGTGGGCAAGTCGCTGATCTCCCTGAACCTGGGCGCGGTCTGCGCCGATGTCGCGGGTCCGCGAGGCGACGGGAGTCCGTCGGTCGCGGTCGCGTCCGCCGACCCCCAGGGGACGTCCCTGTGGCGAGCGGCGCGGCTGGTCGAGCAGCCCTTCGACGTCCTCGACATCTCCGGGGACCTGGAGAACATCCAGCTCCTGCGGAAGCTCCCCTACAGCCACATCTTCGTGGACACCCCGGGGTGGGCCGAGATCACGCCGGAGCAATACGAGGCCGGTGAGGATCCGCTCGGTGACGACCGGTACGGGCGACTGCTGAGCGCGCTCCTGGAGCAGGCGGACGACGTCATCGTGCCGATCCTGACCGAGCCCGACTCCTTCGAGCCGACGTGGCAGACGATCGAGTGGGTGCTCAAGCCGCGGGGGCTGGCCTACCAGGTGGTCATCAACAACTGGCCGCCGGCCGAGGGCCAGGCGTACGTCGATGGCACCCGCGCGTTCTGCGAGAGCCATGGCTGGCCGGTGGCCCGGACGGTCATCCGCCGGTACCGCGTGCACACCAACGCGACGCGCGTGGTCACCCAGTACAACAACAACCGGGTGGAGCTCCAGGCCCGGGAGGACTTCTACCGCTTCGCCCTGGAGCACGGGCTTCGCGGGGCCGGGAACCGGCTGGACGAGATCGAGGCGGGTGTCTGATGGGCGGGACGCGCACGAGCATCGCCGAGCAGTTCAGCCGGACCGCGGTGGGCACCGGGGTGGCGCCGGAGAAGCAGACCGTCCAGCCGCAGCGGCAGGCAGCCGAGCCCGAGATCCCGGTCTTCCGTGCGCCGGCGAGCAACGATCGCGCCGAGCGTCTGGCGCACTGTCAGGGCGCCATCACCTTCGCCGACGCGTGGGCCCAGGCGGCGACGGAGGGGATCCAGCAGCAGTACCTGCTGATGACCAGCGGCGCCTACGAGCTCGTCCGCGAGGAGCGGCTCTGGGAGGACAGCGGCCTGGCGTCCTTCGATGCCTGGGGCAAGGCGCTCAACGGCCACGGCGCCGACTACATGAACAAGGTCATCCGGATCGGCCCGGTCGTGCGGGCGCTGGCGTCGGTGACCAAGCGGCAGCTCCAGGAGAAGCCGCTGCGCCCGCTGGTGTCGGTTCAGCGGGACCACGGTGACGAAGCCACGCGCGCATGCTGGAAGGAGGCCGAGCGGATCGGGGACTTGACCTATCAGGGGTTCCTGAAGGCGGCCGTCAAGCTCGGCTACAAGGTCGAGGTCGAGTCCGGTCCACGTCCGCCGGCCGCCGCCATCGACCCGGCCAAGCTCAGTCTCGCGGCGCTCCGCCGGCTCGGCGCCAGCGACCCGGACCGCGCCTTCGAGGCCTGCGGCGAGCTGATGCGCGAGCTGACCGTGCTCAAGGCCGAGCTCGGGCAGCGGGCCCTGGGGCAGAACGGCTGAAGACCCCGAGGAAGACCCCGGGTCTTTTCGTCCAAGTGACGGGAAGACCCGGGGTCTTCCTGGGAAGACCCCCGAGGGCTGTGGGGTAGAACAGGGCGCGGGGCCCGGGGCAATTGCTGCGCCCCGGGCCCCGCTGCTTTTCTGGCGTGCGCTCACATGGTGTATCCGCCTGCGATCAGGTCGGCGGCGGCCTGCCGGCGCTCGCTGGCGATCGTGCGTCCCACACCGAGTGCCGTCTCGATCTCGGCGAGCGGGACGGCGTCCTTGTCGCCTCCGGCGGCGAGGATCATCCGGGCCACGCGTCGTTCCGCCCGCTCCCGCATCGACAGTCGGGCAAGGTCCTCGGCCTCGAGCGCGGCGAGCTCGGCGCGAGCGGTGGTCTCCCGGTGGGCGGCGGCCCGGTGTTCGGCTTCCGCCGTCCGCTCGGCCAGCGCGGCCGCGTCGGCGGCCGCCGCCCTCGCGTTCCGGTCGGCCTCGGCTGCCGCGCGCCGGTCCTCGGCGGCGCTCCGCTCCTTCGCCTCGGCCTCCGCCGCGGCAACTGCGGTCCTCCGGCGGTCCTCGGCCGCGCTCCGGCGGGCCGCCTCTGCGCGGGCCGCCGACTCGGCTTCGGCTGCCGTCTTCTCGGCCTGCGCCTCGCGTTCGGAGGTGCGTTCCGCCTCGGTCGCTGCGCGCTCCGCCGCGCGGCAGGCGGTCTCCGCCGCGAGCCTGGCGGCGTGCGCGGCGGCGTCCGCCTCGGCCGCCGCAGTCGCCTCGGCGGCCTGAGCCTGCGCCTGGGCGGCCGCCTCGGCCGCGCGGGCCTCCGCCCCGGAGGCGGTCTGCTCCGCCCCGATCCGGTGCTCCGCCGTGACGACACCGGCGGCGATCTCCATCCGGCGCACGCGCGCCCGGGCGGCTCGCTCCTCCTCGTCCAGGGCGAGTTGTTCGTCCCGCTCGGCGGCTGCGGCCCGGGCGGCCGCATGCGCCGCATCCCGCGCCGCCTCGGCGTCCTTCTGCTCCTGCGGCAGGGCCATCGCCTCATCGACGCTGAGGCCGAACCGCGCCATGGTGAAGGGGAGCATCGCCTCGGCGCCGGCCGCCTTCTTCCAGCTGCGGCCGTACTTGTGCTGGAGCCACGCCCGGTAGACGGTGCGGTCCCGCTCCATGGCCACCATCTGCGGGTACGAGGTGATCCCCCACAGCTTCATGCGCCGGTACAGGGCGGGGGTGGCCAGCGGGGCGAGCACCCAGCGGTGCAGTGGCACCCGGTCCGACTCGGCGGCCATGGACAGGCGGTTGGTCTTGATGATCAGGTGCCGTACGGCTTCCACCACGGCCACGAACAGGACGGGCAGCACGCCGTGCATGGCCGCGCCGAGCGGGTCCTGGCGGGGCGGGAGCTGTCCCGCGTTCGCGTTGAACACGATGGTGGCCACGGTCAGCACGTGGGCGAGGAGGCGCAGCACCGGCTTGGGCATCCGGCGCCAGACCAGGATCAGGTCGAGCGCGTACATGGCGATGATCCCGGCGTCGATGCCAATCGGGAACACCAGCGCGTAGGTGCCGAATCCCTTGCGCTCGGCCAGGCCGCACAGGGCGTCGTAGGAGCCGGCGAACCCGATCGCGGCGATCACCGCCGCGCACACCCCGGCGGAGACGATCAGGCCGCGCATCGCCTTCGCCGACCACGGCCGGGGCGCGGGCGGAGCCGAGTTCGCTGCCACCGGAGCGGCACCGGTGCTCACCGGAAGGGTGTCCGGCCCGGCGGAGGAGGCCGGTGCCGGGACCGGCCGGACCGTGCCCGTCACCGGAGCCGGGACGGTGCCCGGCTCGATGGTGGTCGTCATGTCTCTCCTTCTGCTGAGGGGCCGGGCGGGACCGGAGTCCCGCCCGGATGGTGCTGCGGGCCGCGGTGGCGATGCCCCATCCTCGTGGGGTGCACTTCCGTGGCCGGTACGCCGGTCGGTCAGTTGCCGGACAGGTGAGCCGCGATGTTCGCGGCGAGGGCGGCGGCCGCCTCCGACGCGGCGCGGGCGGCCTCGGCGGCCGCCTCGGCGGCGATTCGAGCGGCCTCGGCCTGGGTGGCGGCCTGCGCGGCAGCAGCCTGCATTTCGGCGCTCACAGGGCACCCCCGAGGGCGAGGGCCAGCAGGCGGGTGGTCCAGCCGCCGCACTTGCGGCAGGTGTACTGACGCGCCTTGTTGTCCAGCTTCATCTGGCGGCCGTGGCAGACCGGCGCCGTGTGGCGGGCCATCAGCGCTTGTCCTTCGGGGTGCCGGGGACCGGCTTGGCCGGCGCGGGGAAGTGGCCGCCGCGGGAGGGCTGGTAGACCGTCTCGTGCTTCGGGTCGGGCTTGGTACCCGGCGCCATCGGCATCGTCTTGCGAAGTGCCATGATGGGACTCCTGTCCGTATGGATGGGGAGCCCCGGGGCGACCGCCCAACTGCCAAGAAAGTCGGTCGCCTCGGGGTCGTTTTTTTGGTGCTCCCGGCCCCTCTCGGGGGGCGGTCCTGGGTGTCAGGGACCCCGTCAGGGGTCCTGTTAGGGCCCGTTAGGTGCCCGATAGAACCGCAGGTCAGATGGCCGATAGGCCGGTCTAACGGGCTCCCTGGGCCTGCCCTTGGGAGAGGGCCGGGGAAGGGGCTGAATCGGGGTCCAGCAGCCCCCCGGGAATGAGCCGCAGAGCGGCCGGTGCGGGGGTGCTGGCGGAGGCCTGAACGGGGCCCTCGGCGGGGGTGCTGGCGGCCGCCTCGGCGGGCCCCTCCCCGACCGACTGAGCGGGCACCCGGGCGGGGGCCGCAGCGGCCGCCGCGGGGGTCTCCCCCGGGTTCTGGACGGGGGCCTGGGAGCGGGCGGCGAGCAGGGCCGCCGGGGACATGCCCAGGGCCGCCGTGGCCGCGTCCACCCTCACTCCCACACGGGTCACGGACTTCTTGTTGATCCGCATCCCCAGTTCCTTGGTCGGCAGGCCGCAGGACTCCACCCACTTGCGGAACTCACCCACTTCGGTGCCCTCCGGCAGCAGCCCGGCGGGTACGGAGTCCAGCACCACGTCCAGGTGCACCCCGGCCCGCCCGTTGCCCTCCGCCTCGGCCAGCGCGCCCACCACGTGCAACAGCAGCGCCGTACCCCGGTCGAGCACTGGTTCCGCCGCCTCGGCGTCCTCGGCGTCCTGCGGCTGCTCCTGGTCGTCCGGCTCTTGGCCGTCCTCGGCCGGAGCCGCGGCGGGGGCGAGCATCCACGCCGCCGTCATCCACCCCAGGATCCCGGCCGTGGCCAGTGCGCCCTGGTACGGGCCGAGCTGCTGCACGTACGGCCACAGCAGGGTGCCCGCGGTGCCGGCCGCGCCGGAGGCGAGCAGCCCCCCGAACGCGGCCAGCCCCAGGGATTCGGGCACCGGGCGGCGGACCGGCTTCACCGCAGGCGCCGTCACCTCGACGTCGTCCTCCGGGTCGTCGTCCTCCGGGTCGTCGTCGTCCTGGTCCGCCTTGGCCGCCTTACGGGCCTTGGCCTTCGCCTTGGACGCCTTCGCCCGGGCCGCCTTGTCCGCCTTGGACTGCGCGGCCTCGGTCGCCTCGGTGTCCACGCTCGCCACGTCCCAGGCCCACCCGAGCACCCGCCCGCCACACCGGCAGACCAACCCGGCCAGCACGACCGACCCTGACCACAGGGCGGTGTACGCGCTCCCCGGCCGGACGATCTCCTTGACCTGCGCCCCGGTGCTCACAGCGCGCCCACGATGTTCGCGAGCTTGAGCACCAGGCCCACGCCGATCGCCCAGATACCACCGGCCTGGCCGTAGATGACCCCGGCCGAGATCCCCAGCAGCGCGGGCCAGACGAGCTTCTTCCACTTCGGCACGAACGTCAGGATGGACAGGGCCAGAGCGACGCCGCCGAGGCCGATGTTCCCCAGGCCGGAACCCTGGATCAGCGACGTCGGCACCTCCGAGATTCCCTTGACGACGTCGCCCCACAGCTCACCGGCCGCCACGGCCAGCGTGCCGAACGCAATGCCCCACGCACCCGCCTTGTCGCGGTCCAACTTCATGCGGTCAGAGCCGCGCACGCCGAGGAACAGCAGCAGCCCGCTCGCCAGGGCCAGGCCGGAGATACCGACCGAACCGAACACGGGCCCGGCGGCCAGGACCACGTCCGTGGCGATGATCTGAGTCGAGGTCACAGCAGCGCTCCCGGAGCGTAGAGGAGAGAGGAGACGGTGACGGTGGCGAGCGGGACCCGCGCGGCCCACCGCAACGGCGCCGTCCAGCCGGCGGCATGCCGCTCGAGGTAGAGCCAGCACACGGCGCCGAACGCGCCCGCAATCGCGAGGGGGGCCAGCAGCACCGGCCACGGGGCCAGGGCCGCCATGCCGTCCGAGATCAGGGGACCGGTGCCCTGCGCCCACAGCGCCGTGCCGAGCGCACCGACGGGGCGGGCGGCCAGACCGGCCAGACCCGGAAGGCCGCGCAGCAGCCCGCCGGCCTTCCACCCCACGTACGCGCCACCGACCACGGCGACCGTGACGCCGAGCGGGACCAGGGAGGTCATCGCGCGGCCCATGAACTCCGCTCCCGCCATCGGGTCATCAGCAGCGGCCCACAGCAGCGAGTGCCCGACCGCGGCCGCGCTCCCGTTGAAGCCCAGCCACCGCCAGCGAGACGCCTGCACCGCCGCCACCATCGCGGCCGGAGCCACCGCCCCCTTGCTGTGCCTCTGCCTGCGCTTCTTCGAGCGCGTTGCCTTCTCGGCCGGAGCAGCGGCGCCGCCGCTGCGGGCAAGCCACCCCCACCGCGAGAACCGCTTCGCCGCAGCGGGAGCCGCCTCCGCGCTGTTGCTGTGCTTCTGCCTGCGCTTCTTCGAGCGGGCGGCCTTCCCGGCCGCAGCCGTGGCGCTCACGACTGCGCCCCGTTCCGCGGCCGCTTGCCGAACAGCTTCACGTGCAGCGCCCGACGCTCCGACTGACGCAGCCCCCCACGCACCCCGAGCACCTTGGACGGGGCGGAGCACTGCTCCAGGTCCCGTGCCAGGCACCAGGACTGCACCGGGCACCCGGCGCACACCGCCAGCGCCTCCCGCTCCGCCGGGGACGCCTCCCGCTCAACCGGGGTCAGCTCCCACGGTTCCGGGAAGAACACCTCCGGGTCCACGCTCGTGCAGGCCGGCCCGCCCGCCCGCTCCCGGCGCACCGCCGGAGCGGGGGCCAGGTCCTCGTACTCCCACAGCCGGTCGAGCCAGTCCGCCGGACGGGCCGCGACCCAACCCGTCGGCAGCGGGGGAACCCCGCGCACCGCGCTCACAGCTCCACCCCGAGCATCCGCAGGTTGGCACGCACCCGCAGCTCATCCCCACCCAGACCCAGCGCCTCCGGCGCCGCCTGGGGAATCTCAACCAGTCCAGCAGCGCAGCGCCGTGACGGTAAAACCGTCCGCGTCCCCACCGCCGCAGGGCACCCGCCCCGCCGGGGGCGCCACCAGCGCCCCGCCTCTGCAACCATCACGAAGTCGGCCTCTCTACACGCATCTACGGGTAGGTCCGACAGCCAGTCCGACGCTCCAACGTCGGGCCCCGCCGCGCGCACTCCAATGCGCCCGGCACAGGCGGCCCCTGGCTCCAACCGGGGGCCGCACCAGCTGACGTGACATGACGTTAGAGATCCGCCCCCCAACTGTCAAGATGGTTTGGAAGTAGCTTGACGCATTCCACTCCGGGGGAGTACTCCTTGACACCGATAGCCTGTAATGACGCATCAGATCGGGAGGAGTGACACATGAACGCCAGTGCGATCGTGGCGGACATAAGGAAGGGGATCGCGGCAGGCGAGCACGCCTACGGCGCCCGTCTTCCCAGCGTGCGCGACCTGGCCGAGCAGTACGGAGTGAGCCAGCAGACGGCCTCCGCTGCGTACGCCGTCCTGTCCGCCCTGGGTCTGACCCGCACCGCAGCCGGCAGCGGAACAACTGTCGCCGCTGGTCCGTCTGCTGACGCTCACCTGGGCACGTACGCCCCGCCGGACCTCACGGCCGCCGAGGCATGGCGGCCCAGCGGCTCCGGGGGCGAGGCCACGGAGGAGACCTACCTGGTACGCCAACTGACCGCGTCGGCCGCCCTGGCTGACTGGGGGTTCGCGGAGGGGACGGACGTTGTAGAGCGCCACCGCGTCCGCCGAGTCGGCGGCATCCCGGTACAGCACAAGGTGACCGTGCTGGCGTACGCGGTGGCCTCAGCACGGCCGGAGGGGTACGACGGCGTTCCGCCGATGCTGGCCCCGGTCGGCGCGCCTCCGATCCGGCCGCCGCACGGTACCCGGGTGGCTGACTGGCTCGGGTGGAACGTGGACCGCACCGAAGCCCGAATCACAGCCGAGCCCATGGACCCTGCTGCATCCGAGGCCCTCGGGATGCAGGAAGGGAGCCCCGGATTTCGGATCGTGAATATCACCCGGACCCCGGACGGGGAAACGCTGTACGTGACCGTGACAACTGCACCACTGCACCACCGAATCACGCTCGACATCATCGGCTGAAAGTTAATGAGAGCGTGCAGAGAAGTCCTTTCTAGCGAATTCTCAAAAACACATATCCGCCAACAGTTCTCCTCTCCGCGTCAGACCAATTCCCGTCTGCACGACGGAGAGGAGAACTGAGGCAGAGCGCAGAACAGAAACTCACCGCCTGTCGGATACGAAATCGACAGGCGGTTCATGGCATAAAACACAACGAGCCCCGCCATGATGGCGGGGCTCGCAGGTCCACCCCGGGTTCGCGGCCCGGGACGGAGAAGCACCTACACACGGCAAAGAATGGGAGGTGCGCTCACTGATGAGCGTACGTGGAACGACACACCAGGCACCACATGGCCTGGGTCACGGCGGCAGGTCCACCCGAGCGGGGGTGTCCAGGTGAAGAAGCGCAGCGGGCGGCCGGCACGGTTCGCGGCGGTCCCGAACGACACCGTTGACGACGCGGTGGCGATGGACCTAGAGGCCCTGGGGCTGCTTGCGGTACTGATCCGCCACCAGGACGGGTGGGACATCCAGCTGGCGACGATCGCCCGGCAGTACGGGTACGGCCGTGACGGCCTGGCGGGCGCGATGGGGCTGCTCCAGGTGGCCCGCTACGTCGTGAAGATCCGCGTCATGGCGTGGGAGGGCAACCAGTGGTCCACGGAGGTCGTGGTCTACGACACCCCGGCCACGGACGCGGAGGTGTCCGCGCTCCTGGCCTCGGTCGAGCGTGAGCCGGAGGTGCGGCAGGTGCAGTTGATCGAGCCGACGCCCAAGGCCCTGGCCGCGGCCGCCAAGCGCCGGGCGAAGCTCGCGGGGAAGCCCTCGGGCAAGCTCAGCATCACCGTTCCCCGACTCCCGGAATCCCGGGAGTCGGGGCTGACCTGCGAAAACGATTCAATTGCGCAGGTCGCCCCCGACTCCCGCGATTCCCGGGTGTCGGGGAACGCGGGAGTCACTAAGAAGACTGTTAGCCAGAAGACAACAGAAGACGATCAAGCGCCTGCGGCGCGAGCCGCTGGTGACGCCCGTAGGGCTGGTGCGGGTAGTAGCGCGCGAGGCAGTGCTGGCGGCTCCGCCGCGTCCTCCGGCGCTGGCGCGCCGCACCAGGGTTCGCGGTCGGGGAAGGCCAGCAAGACCGGGGGCACCCGGATGTCGTCCGAGCAGGCCGCCGCGGTGGCCACGGTGGAGGCTGCCTGGCCCGAGGGCCTGGCCGCGCTGCTGCCGAAGTACCGGCCGGTGGTCATCCGGGACACGATCCTGGCCGCCCTGGACGGAGGCCGGACCGCGGAGCAGCTGGCGGAGCGGGTGCGGCGGCGGTGGTGGAATCACGGCTACGCCATGGACGCGGCCGCGGGCGGCACGGGCATCGGCTCTCCGGTCGGTGTGGCGGTCGGCCTGGTCCGCCCGTCCACGGACTGCCCGGACCCGATGTGCGAGGACGGCGCCCGGATCCACGTCGGCCCGCAGGACGTCTGCCCGAAGTGCGAGGAGCGGCGGGCCGCGCGCCGGGCCGCGCGGCGGCAGGGCATCGTGCCAGGCCCCCGGGAGGCCGGTCCGGCCGCAGTGTGGTGGGACTGCGAGGGCGAGGGTTGCGACGCGACGGGGAAGGGCACCCGGCCCCAGGACGGCCTGTGCTGGAAGTGCCACGACCAGGCCGAGGCCGAGACGATCGAGCGGGCCACGGCCGGCCTGCGGGCCGAGATGGACGCCGAGTACGTCGCCCAGGCCGAGCGGGCCAAGGCAGCCGCGAAGTGGGCGCAGATGCTGGACGACGCGTACGCCGAGCACTCCGAGCGGGAAGCGACCAAGAGCGCGGCCGTGCGGGCTCGGCGGGTGGCCGAGGTCGAGGAGACCCGGCGCCTGCGTGAGCAGCTGGCCTGGGAGCACCCGGAGTTGGCCGCCTACGCCCAACAGCCACAGGATCAGCCCGCCACGGCTCCGTTGTAGCCGCTGTACGCCCTGCTGAGCGCTTCGGAGGCGACTTCGGCCCCATGGGTCGGGTCGGTTTCTGAAAGGCGCTCAGCGGGCCGTCTGCGGCCTCCTGTTGCGGGCGGTGCTCGGGTGACGGGCATTCCTGCGGATCCGGAGGCGGTCCCGGGGCGGGCCGGGACACGGTTACGGGTTACCGGTTACCGGCTCGGAATGTGGTCCGATCCGCCCTGAGCAGCGCGAACCCGGCGCCTGCGGGGCCGGTAACCGGTAACCGGTAACCGCCGCGCGGTCAGGGTTCGGCGGGGTGGATCCGGCGGAGCCGGCCCGCCGGCGTGCGGTCGTTGGCGGGGGAACCTGCCGGGGACGCTGAGGGGGAACCTCGGGGGGAGGCTGCCGGGGAATCTGAGGGGGAGCCGTCCTGCGAACTTTTTACGGATCGTCCCTGGTCAGGATGGGTTTTGCGGGTGGTGACTTCCTGGACTTACCCCCCTGGGGCTGGTGTGGCTGGATTGTCGTGGGGCTGGTGGGGGTGTGGTCTCTAGCGTGGCGTGATCACGGATTTCGGGAGGTCTGGTGCGGCGAGCGGTGTTACGGGTTGCGGGTGTTGGGATGGCGGCGGTCATCCTGACGGGTTGTGGCGGTGGCGGGTCGGACGGGAAGCCGGCTGAGGCACCCACGGCGGCGGCGTCGGCCTCGGCGCCTGCGGATCCGCAGGCGGCGGAGAAGGCCGCGGTGCTGGCCGCGTACGCGGGCATGGGCGCCGCCGAGGTCCGCACGTACGCCTCCGGGACGTTGGATCCCGAGGTCGAGCGGTACGCGACCGACCAGGCGCTGGCGGACGTCAAGGCGACGCTGTTCTGGTACCAGCAACGCGGCACCCGCATGCGGGGACAGCCGACCCACACGGCGGCGGTCGAGTCCCTCGACACCACCGGCGACCCGCGCCGCGCCGTGGTCTCCGACTGCGTCGACTCCACCGGCTACGACAAGGTCGACAAGGACGGCAACCCGGCCGGTGCGGCCCCGTCCGGCCCCCGCCGCCACGTGGTGACCTCCGGCCTGCAACGCACCGGCTCCGGCCCGTGGCTGGTCTGGACGTCCACGATCGAGCGGGACCGCACGTGCTGACCCGTCGGCTCAACGCGGCCGCCACGGTCGCCGTCGCGCTGCTCGCGGCGATCGTGCCGGGTACGGCGGTGGCGGACGATCCGGGCGGCGGCGTGGTCTGCCCGCCGAGGGATCTGGACTGCGACGTCACAGCTCACGACCCGGGCAAGCCCCCTGTGGGCAAGCCTGGGGAGGGGCCGGGCAAGCCACCCTCCGAGGGGGGCTTGCCCACGTGTGCGATCGACGGCGAGGAGGTGCCCTGTTCCACCCCGGAGATGGGCACGTTCAACGCGGCGGACTCCTGCTACTGGAAGCCGACCGACGGCCCTGCCGGAGGCCTCCCGCCCGGCTTCGACACCGGCGCCCCGCCCGGCTGGAAACCCGGCGACCCGGGCGGCCGGCTCTACCTGGTGACCTGCCCGCGCGGCGGGGACGTGCGGGGCGGGATCCGCTGGTCGGCGACCGGCCCGGCCGGTGGCGGCGTCGACGTCCAGGCCCTCGCCCGGCAAGCCGTGGAACGGCTGCGCCTCGAGGGCCCGGACATCGGGATCGTGCCCAAACCTGAGGGCAAGGGGCTGGTGGGGCTGCCGGTGTGGATGTGGAACAAGCCCGGCCCGACCCGGACCGGACCGGCGACCGCGACGGCGTCGGCGGGCTCGGTCATGGTCACGGCGACCGCCACGGTCCGCACGGTGGTGTGGTCGATGGGCGACGGCGCCACCATCACCTGCACGGGCCCCGGCACCCCGTACACCCCGGACCGGGGCAAGGAGATGTCCCCGACGTGCGGGCACAAGTACACGCGCACCAGCGCCACATCGTCGGACGGCCGCTACCCGGTCACCGCGACGACGACGTGGGACGTGGCCTGGTCGGGGGCCGGGCAGACCGGCACGATCACCACCACCCGCCAGAGCGCCACCAGCCTGGCGATCGGCGAGCTCCAGGTCCTGAACGTGCCCTGACCTGCAGTGGGGAGAATTCCGGTGATGTCACCACCGCGGCCGCGACGTCGCCCCACAAGCTGGGCAAGCCTGCTGCTGCGTGGGGCTGGTGACGGTTGCACCGGAAGGGGGCTGGAGGGTTGCACGTAGAGGTGCACTAGGGGTTGCACCGCAGGTGTGACCGGCGGTGGGACCCCCGGTTTTGGGATCATGGGCGTTTGCGCAGGTGGGGGCCGGTGGGCAAGCCGTTTTCCCGTGACGACACCTCTATGTACGCGTCAGCCGGACATAGAGGTCCTCGTCACCAGCACGGGGCCGGGCTAGCCGTCGGGCGGACGCGGCGGTGCCCGGCGACGAGATGGCCGGCGTACTGCGCGGCACGATCGGGTGTAAGGCATGCAACCCCGGTCAGCGGTCCGTCGGCATCGGCCCGGTGCCCAGCGGGCGCCGGGCCGCCCCGGACGCGTCCTGCCCGTCTGTGGTTGGCGGGTGGCCCTGTTGCTCGGCGGGGGCAAGTTCGGCAGCGAGACGGCCGCGCAGGGCGGCTGTGGGTGGTGTGGTGGGGCGGGGGCCGGTGCCCAGGGGGCGGCGCTCGATCATCCCGTGAGTCTGGCCTATGCCTGGTTCCCCTTTTGAACGGGGGAACCGGCACCCCTTCCCCGGCGCCACCTGCGGTCGGGAAGGTGGGCCCCGTACGCCCCGCCGGGCGGCCATTCAATAGCCCGAGGAGCCCAGGAAGTTCGTCCGCCTACACACGCACCCCCCTTATTCAAGATTTTTCTGGCGGGGGATCGGGGGAGTTCCTGCACGTCAGCGCTATCGAATGGATCCCATCTGGCCCGCAGCGTGGTGTCCGGCGAAACCTCGCGCCGCCCTCCTGCTGTCTGGCCGCCCGGCCACGACACCAGGGGTTGCGGGGCTAGGGCGTGTCTCTTTGATGGGTTGGTCAGTTGATCGGATGTGTCCGTCCGATTAGTGATCACTGATGCGATGTGGGACCGGATCGAGCCGCTGATGCCGGCCGATCCGGTCCGCGGCAGGCGGTGGGCCGACCACCGCCGCACCCTCGAGGCCATCGCCTGGAAGTACCGCACCAACTCGCCCTGGCGAGACCTGCCCGACGAGCTCGGCCCGTTCCAGACCGCCCACAGACGGCTGATCAGATGGGCGGTCGACGGGACCTGGCAGGAGATCCTGACCGCGGTCCTGGCGGCCGCGGACGCCGTTGACGACATCGACTGGACCGTCTCGGTCGACTCCACCGTCGTCCGAGCCCACCAGCATTCCGCCGGAGCACGCAAAAAGGGGCCGAAGGCCGCGACGAGCCCGCCGACCACGCCCTCGGACGCTCACGCGGCGGCCTGAGCACCAAGGTCCACCTGGCCGCAGACGGCCGAGCACGACCCCTGGCCCTGACCGTCACCGCGGGCCAGGCCGGCGACGCACCGGCCTTCGAAGCGGTCATGTCCCGCATCCGCGTGCCGCGAGGCGGGCCGGGCAGGCCCCGGACACGGCCGTTGGCCGTGCTCGCGGACCGGGCCTACTCCTCACGCGCCATCCGGGCCCACCTGCGACGACGCGGGATCCGTGCGGTCATTCCGCAGCCGTCCGACCAGGTCGGCCACCGCCTGCGACGAGGACGCCGAGGCGGCCGCCCGCCCGGCTTCGACGCTGAGGTCTACAAGCAGCGGAACACCGTCGAACGCTGCATCAACCGGCTCAAGCAGTGGCGCGGCCTGGCCACCCGATGCGACAAGCTCGCCATCGCCTACCAGGCCGCACTCCACCTCGCCGCCATCCTCATCTGGGCACGACGCTGACCAAAGAGACAGAACCTAGGTGTTCCGCGCCGCAGTCTGCGGATCGTCCGCAGACCACCAACGGGAGGGAACCCCCCCATGTCCGCCACCATCGAACAGCAGCCCCAGCACCAGCCGGCCCCGCAGCAGCCCGCGCCGGGCACCGACCCTGTGGTGCTCCTGCTCGTGGGGATCGTCGTCGTCCTGGTCCTGGGCGCCACCGGCTACCTGTGCGTGGTTCACCGCTCGTTGGCCGGGCCGATCGGCGCCGTGGGCGGGGTGGCCTCGGCGCTGGCCGCCGCGTTCGGCGTGGCGCTCGCCCTGCGCCGCCGCTGACGAACCAGGGCACCCGCTAGCGGGAGCCGCGCGGACGGGTTGCAGGTGGAGTTCACGGACATCGACTACATCGACGTGGCCCTGTGACCCCGCCGGGCGTGAGCACCCTTGTGAGCACTCCCTGACCACCCCGAGCGGGGCCGCCACCGACCGGTGGCGGCCCCGCTTCGCTGTGTCCGCTGGGATTCCCGGTGACCGATGAGCATGGGCGGCCCGTGGTGGGGCCGCCCGTCACCTAGTTGGCCGTGGGGGCCGGGGTGGGTGTGGTGGTGTTGCTCACAGGGGGAGCGGGTTCGGCGGGGCCTGCCTCGCGGGTCGGATCTGTCGTGAGGCTGGTGCCCAGCAGGGTGTAGAGGACGGCGAACACCGCTGCTCCGGCCGTGATTGCGCCGACCAGGTCGCCGGCCCCGGGCGGCCCCGGGTGCGTCCGTCGCGATGCCTTGAAGACGAAGTACGCCACTAGGACGCTCATCACAAAGGCTGCTGCCCCGACGGAGGGGATGTGTACGGTCAAGTACGGCCTCCTTGGCCTCTCGGGCCTGCCCTGCCTTGATCCCGGCAAAGATCTCCGGGCAGGACAGGCCCGCTGCTTAGCCTCGGACGGGTCGTCCGAGGTGTGTCCAATCAGGCACCACGAGAGCCCCGTTGCTCAACTGAGTGCATCGAGGAGAAACGGCCTCTACTTGCGCCCTGCGTAAGGGTGTTTGCGCAGGTGAGGTATGGAGTCTCGGCGCGTCGCAGACGAGACACGCCAGTTGGCCGGAAGAGACGTATGTCTCGTTGGAACGATTGGGTGCAAAGCAACTCATCCTGACGTTGGCCCAGTTCAGGGGCCTACGAAGCACAGGCCCCATGGGTACCTTGCAGCCGGAGCGCGCCCAGCCGGTCCCCTGTGGCGTTCATTCAGTCGGCAACTCTTCCTCTCGGTCAATTCTTAGTTGCGTGGGAAAGGTCACACGCGCCAATAGGAAGATGATATGAGAATTTCAACTCCAGGTAATTGAATTCAAGTTTGAGTGAATCTCTGAAGCCTCAGAATTTGGATTTCCGACTTTTTGCTGGCCTGAGAGATACGACCAACTGAATTTGTCAGGGACTCCTGACGTTGCGTCAGATAGATGTGTATCAGCGGGCTCGGCCCCCTGCCTTCAACTGCCGGGGCTCTGTGTGCTCTCGTGAGGACCGTTCTCGACCTGCCTGGCCCTGGGGAGGTTGCCGCAGTTCACGAGGCTGTAGACGGTCCGTCAGGGGCGCTCAGGGATAGAATCCCGGCATCCGCTCGGGGTCCGTGCTCCGGGTGCTCGGCCCGCTTTGGTGGGGCTTTCACCCCTGGGGGTGGTGGCAGGTTTCTCGGGTTTCTACACAGTCCACGATGTGATGCATCCGATGATGCGGAACCCCCTCGGCAGCACCCCTCCCGCACTCGACGTCCCCCGCGGCCGACTGTCATCGGCACCCCCAAGCCCCCGGGCCGGCACCCGACGGACCACGCCCACCCCTTCACCGCCGCCGGCTGGCCCGCGCCAGCGGGCCCAGGTCCTGGAGGCGTAGCCGGAAGGGCCAGGGGTGGGAGCGTAAGCGGACACCCCAACGGGCCGTAAGGCCCGTCGATGTCCGCGCTTGCGCGGACATGTGGTGGCGCGTCAGCGCCACCACGGGCCGGAGGCGTCAGCGAAGGCCTTCCGCGAGGCCGCTTGCGGCCTTCGACTCCGCGCTTGCGCGGGAGTCTGGCGGAGCGTCAGCGAAGCCAGCCCGGAGCGAAGCGGAGGGCGTCACTCCCTGAGCGCGCCAGCGCTCAGGGT
>NZ_CP107874.1 GCF_041432505.1 Streptomyces virginiae | reverse complement strand
GCGGAAAAGATGGCTGGTAGGCCATCCGAAACGAGGAGCAGCCCGTGACCGAGACCGCCGCCACCTTCGCCGCCGTGTTCGCCGCCCTGTTCGTCGCGCACTCCGTCGGCGACCACTGGGTCCAGAGCTCCCACCAGGCCGCCCACAAGGGCGAGAACGACCGTGTCGAGGGCCAGTCCAGCCGCGCGGGCCGGATCGCCTGCACCATGCACGTCCTCGGCCTGACCCTCACCAAGGCCATCGCCCTGGCGGCCGCGGTGCTCGTCCTCGACCTCCCGGTCACCGGCCTCGGCCTGGCCGCCGGCCTCGGCATCGACGCGGCGAGCCACTGGTGGGCGGACCGTCGATCCACGCTCGCCTGGCTCGCCAAGCTCACCGGCAAGGCCGAGTTCGCCAGCCTCGGCACCGGCGCCCACCCGGCCGCCCCGGTCACCGCGAAGGGCACCCCCGCCGCCCACCTCGGCACCGGCGCGTACGCCCTCGACCAGTCCTTCCACCATGCCTTCCTGTTCATCGCCGCGCTTCTCATCGCCGCCCTCTAACCGGACAAGGACAGATCCACATGAGCGAATACACCCCCACCGACATCACGCCGCCCGAGCTGCGGCCGTCGGTCCTGGCCCACCAGGTGCCCGCCTGGGCCGAAGCAGCGCGAACGCCGGCCGACGTGCACGACTGGCCCCAGCGACAGGCCGACGCCCTGGTGCGCTTCGAGTTCGACGAGCGGGGATGGCCGATGCACCCGCAGGGCCGCACCGGCCGGGTCGGCCGGAACCTCGGCAAGTGGGGCGAGAACGCCGCAGCCGACCCGATCGTCGTCGCAGGCACCGGCCAGGACCGCAGGGTCCTGCTGATCACCCGGGACGACATCCACGTCGAGGCGATCCCCGGCGGCATGGTCGACCCCGGCGAGACCGCCCCGGCGGCCCTCGTCCGCGAGCTCCGCGAGGAGACCGGCGTCGACCTCTCCGACCACCGCCCCGTCATCCTCGGCCAGGACCTCGTGGACGACTGGCGCAACAGCGATCACGCCTGGGTGGCGAGCACTTCTGCCCTCTACCTGCTGCCCGCCACGGTGACCGCCATCGCCGCCGACGACGCCCTCGACGCCAACTGGTGGGAGTTCGGCACCCTCGACCAGCTGGACGCCGCGATCACTGCCACCGGACGCACCCTTTACACCGCGCACCGCCCCCTTCTCCAGCGAGCCCTGGACCACCTCAACCAGCACGAGCACGGCCTGACCTGACCGGCCAGTCGCCCAAACCCGCTAGATATCCCGAACCCACTCAGGAAGGACTTCAGTGGACCGCAATCCGAAGCTCAGCCTTACCGAGGAACTCCAGGCGGCCATCGCCATCGTCCGCATCGGCCTCGACCGCATCCGCGACGCGGCCTGCCGCACCGAGGACATCGGCCCCCACGCCGCCGGCCTCCAGGCGCTGTACGACCCGGCCAACCTCAGCGCCGGTGTACTGGCCGCCGTCGCCGACGTCATCGGCACCATCAACATGTCGATGTCCGACGTCGACCACGACGACATCGAGCGCGTCACCGAGCTGCTGGACGAAGCCCAGGGCACCGCCCAGGACAGCACCGGCGAGCGCATCCGCCACGCCCTCGACCTCCTGGAGCCGCTCCTGCAGCGCTGCGAGGAGTGCGGCAAGCAGCAGCCGGACGTCCAGGTCATGGCCGACCCGTTCTCCACCGCGCTCTACCCGGACGAGCCCAACCACCGGCAGATTCCCCTCTGCCCGCCCTGCGCCACCAAGCGATTCGAGGAGAGCTGACCCATGACCATCCGCATCATCTCCTTCGGCTACGGCCACGGCCCGGTCCCCACCGCCGACGTCGTCTTCGACCTGAGGGCCCTGCTCCGCAACCCGTTCCAGGACCCCGCGCTCAAGCACCTCACCGGCCTCGACCAGGAGGTCTACGACCACGTCATGAACACCCCCGGCGCGGACCGCCTGGCGCTCAACGCCGTGGCCACCGCCCGGGGCCTGGCCGAGGACACCGGCGCCGACGTCACGATCGCCTGGGGCTGCACCGGGGGCCGGCACCGCAGCGTCGGCCTGGCCCGCGCCGCGTACGAGATGCTGCGCGCGGTCGGCGACGAGGCCACCATCGAGCACCGCGACGTCCACCTGCCGCTGCTGCCCGCCGGGCTCCACAACCGGGTCCGCCACACCGACCCCGAGCCTCCGCACGAGACCGACATGCTCATGGTCGACCTGGACGGCGGCCGGGGCGGTCCACTCCCGGACGACATCGCCTGACTCGCCCCACACCGTCCACCCCGCACGACAAGATGGAGCCCGGGGCCGCTGGTATCGGCCCCGGGCTCCGCCCTTGAAGGGAAGCACACATGCCCACCTCCACCACCGGCTCGTCCGCGAGGGTCCGCCGGATCTACGACGGGCACGCCGGGCTCTACGCGCCCAGCGTCGTCACCGAGGCCGCGGCACTCCTGGACGCCTACCTCGCCACCGCCGACCAGCACGGCCTCGACCAGAAGGCCGCGGACTTCGACGGCTGGCTCGCCCTGGCCGCCGCCGAGGCGGTCTCCCGGAAGTACGGGCGCCCGGCGACCGAACGCACCTCGGCCGAGCTGTACGAGCTGCTGAACCACCTGCGCACCGCGCTGGCCGCCGAGGGCCTGGAGGTGGTGACCACCCCCGTCCGCATGGGCGTCGGCATCGCCCCCGTGCCCGGCGGCCCCACCTGGGGCACGGCCGGAGGCCTGGCCGTCGCGCTCTACACCGACAGCGGCTGGGAGCTGATGCTCAACTCCGCACACACGACGGCCCACACGATCCACGCCCCGGCCACGAAGGCCGGCGCCACCGAGGTCGCCCAGCTCGTCCACGGAGTTCTGCGCGGCGACGTCGCCGACCCGTTCAGGAAGAACCGGTGAGCGCCCGCCGAAGGCCGTCCCGCGTAGGACACTCGAACCACCGACCGAAGGAGGGGCCGTGACCGCACAGCCTGAGCACCACGATGCCGTCCCGCCGATGCGCACACTCGCCGAGCTGCGGGCCGCCCTGCGCGTCTGGGGCTTCCCGGCGGACCTCGCCACGTTCGAGCGGGAGCTGTCGGAGGCGGACCTGGACGACCTCGGCCGGGTCCGCGAGATCACCCAGGCATACCGGCACCGGGTGCTCCTGCGCTTCGACCCGCAGGCGATGGCCGCGCTCGGCCGGAGCACCGAGGACGTCACCGACGAGCTGCGGCGCAAGATGAACGAGGCGGGCGCCCGGTGACCCACGCGTTCCTCAGCGACGCCGCCGAGAAGATCCTGGCCGACCTCAGCCGGAGCGAGCAGGCCGCCGTCGAAACCGTCCGCCGCGCGCTGGAGGACGACCCCGACCCCCACCACGCCCGCGGACTCCCTGACGCCGACCCCCGATCCGAGACGTACGTCATCGAGCTGCTGCCCGAGCAGACCGCCGGCCGCGGCATCAGCGTCGTCTACCGCTACAACCAGGACATGGACGCCGCGCTGATCCTGTGGCTCATCGCCGGACCCTGACCCACGAACACCGAAGCGACCCCCGGCAGGGAATCGGCCGGGGGTCGCTTCATGCCCGGAGGTGGTCGGACCGGTGCCGCCCGCTCGTTCAGTGTGCGGACCCCGGGCTGGCTATCGGGCGGCCCCTCCATTGCGGCGCCTGGCTTGGGCGCACACGTCGGTGCCCCCTCTGACCTGCACGTGTCACGCGGACAGCTTGTAGTTGCTTTAAGGGGCAGACGCGGAGCGGACAGCACCGCCATCGTGGAGGAGAACAGAGATGGATCCTGCTCTGGTTTTAGGGGCGGTGACTGTGGCTCTGGGCTACCTGGTGAGACTGCTTCTCCGCTGGATCAGGGAGCGGGGAGCGGTCCGCAGGGCAGAGCTGGCCCAGAGCGGGCTGTCAGATCGGGTTCGGCTCCTGCCCGCTGGCAGCCGGCTGGTTGAGAAGGATCGCGAGCGTCAGGTCGAGATCATGGTCGGTTTTGCCGACAACCCGAGCGAAGCGAGGTGACGTGACCGAATCCCCGGCAACTGCCGCGCACGTGCAGACGTACGCGGTTCGCCGCCTTCCCCGCGATGATTTCGACAGTCTTTACAACCTGGAGATGCGGGCGGTGACGGTGCACCTCATACACCGCGGTGCTACCCCTTATGAGGCGGCCGATGCGGCGCACGAGGCGTTCATCGAGCTGCTTCCGGACCGTTGGCGCGTCATCGAGCACCCTCGGGCTTACCTACGCAAGGTCGCGTGGACCAAGTACTTGCGCCAGTCACACCACGTGGAGTCCCCTGCGGGCTTCGTGCCGGACCGCGTCGGCGGCACCTGCCCGATCAGCGAGGTGATCCTCACGGAAACCCAACAGCGAATCGTCCGCGCGATCCAGCAGTTGTCCCCCGCGCAGCAGGAAGTCCTCGCGTGGCAGATGGACGGATTCGCCTACGGGGAGATCGCCGAGTTCACCGGGAAAACCGAGATGGCCCTGCGTACGAACGCCAAGCGGGGTCGAGCCAAGTTGAAGGAATTGCTTGGACTCGCAGGGCCCGGCCACAGCCACACCGAGGAAGGACCTTCGGATGAATGACCCCCTAGCCACCGGCACCGGCACCGGCACCGACACCGACGACCTCCTCGACGTTCTCCTTCTTACACACGCAGAGGAGCTGCGCAGCACTGTGGCCCGGTCTCTGCACACCGAGGCGGGACTCGAGCAGCTGAGTCCCCTCAGGGCCGCAGAGGATGAAGCCCGGCTCTCCAACATCGACGTTGTCCAAGAGATCGCCACTGAGTTCGGGATGCAACCCGCCGGAGAGAGTCCGGCAGTGCGGGAGCTTGTCGACATCATGGGGAAAGAGCTGGCAGCGATCTCGAAGGTGACGGGGGAGCTCTGGCGGCTGAAGGCGTTGGAGCTGACTAGGTACAGCCTGAAGCACCTCGAAGCAAGTGTTCATGCTCTGCTCGACTACGAACGCTTCCTGCGATCCATCCGCCGCGAGTTCAGGTACGGCGTACGCATGGATCGGCAGAGGGTTCTCCAGCCGCTCAACGGGTACACGGCCCAGCTCTCCGCGCTGACGGACGTCCTATGGCGCAACGCCACCTCAACGACAGGGGCTCAAGCACAGCTCTGGGCGAGCATCGCGTGCAGCATCGGCGAGCGAACCGGTGTGGGGGAGAGTCTGTGCGCCAGAATCGAGTGGATTTTCGACCGCTCTGACGAGTTTCAGGAGGTCACCTCCTGACCCGTCCGAGCGCCCGGCTAGTCCAGACCGCCGAGGGCGGAAGGCCCCGTGCGCGGGATCTTGCCGGGGCGGGTGGCTGGTGTCACCCGCGAGAATTTCTTGGAACTCGGTGTCGTCCGGAGGGGCGGTTGCACGCACGAGAGGGGTGAAGGGCCGATCGCAGGATGGCTGGCCCCGCCCCAAGGGGGAGTGTGTGAACGTCAACGTGCCGCTGTACTGCCTCGGCTGCTCCGACGAGTCGGACCGCCTGAAGGTGGTCTTCCCGACTGCTGCGGACGGCGGTCCGGTGGAGACGCCGACCGGTCTCTACGGCGACCAGGACCGGTGGTGCCGGGCCTGCTGGGTCTACAAGGCGCCCTTCGAGCGGTTCGAACTGCTCTACGGCCGGCGGCTGCGGAAGTACACCCGCAGCCGTCTGCACCACCTCCCCGGTGGTGCGCGGGAGATGGCGGTGGACGACGTCAGCTCCGAGGTCATGGAGGTGCTCTGGCGGAGCCGGGACCGGATCGTACTGCCGGAGCGCGCCATGTACCGGACGGCCCTCCTGATCGCGAAGCGGCGCTTTCCCATGTCGCCGAAGGAGGCGCCGATCGACGCCTGCAGCGCCGAGGACAGCATCGCGGAAGACGCCGAGGACCCGATGGATGAGGTCATCAACCTCATCCTGCTGGAGGAGGAGCTCAAGAAGCTCCCGCCGCGCACCCGCCAGTACCTCTACGACCACAAGGGCCTGGGCGAGTCGGCCGAGGAGGTCGCCGCCCGCCACGGGGTCAAGAAGAGCACGGTTACGGAGAGCAGTCGACGCGGCCTCGCGGCGGTCCGCCCGAAGTTCGCCGACCTCCCGCACTACCTCGCGCTGGGGGCTGCGATCCGTCAGATCATCGAGTGGCTGCTGCTGTTGCTGTGGGACTGATGTCGGGGGACATGGATATGTCAGCGGTTGGCGACACGTGAGGTGTCAGTGACTCTTGATCGCCGGGCGGTCTGGTCTCATCCCTGGCGAGCGAATTGGTCGAGGGCCTTGAGTACATGGGCTCGGGTCGTATCGCTCCCCAGATGGCCTGCGTTGCCGACGACGGTCAGCTGGGCATCGGGCCAGGCGCGGGCGAGTTCCCATGCGGTGTCGAGCGGGCCAGCCAGGTCGAGCCTGCCGTGGACGAGCACGCCTGGGATACCGGCCAGGCGGTGCGCATCACGCAGGAGGGCGCCTTCCTCCAGCCAAGCGCCGTGGGAGAAGTAGTGCGAGCAGATGCGGACCAGGGCCAGTTGCGCGGCCGGCGGGCGGTCGCCGTACGGGTTGGAGGCGCCGTTCGTTTCCCCGGACAGGACCGCGTCTTCCCAGGCGCACCAGTCGGCTGTGGCCTTCTCCCGTACCGCGGGGTCCGGATGTTCCATCAGGTGTGCGTAGGCCGCGACGATGTCACCGTCCCGTGGTGTGCCGCCGGCTCCTTCGAGGAAGCGTTCCCACTGCTCGGGGAAGAACCGGCCCGCACCTCGGTAGAGCCAGTCGATCTCGGAGCGCCGGGTGGTGGTGACGGCGGCTATGACGATCTCCGACACCCGCTCCGGGTAGGTCTCGGCGTAGGCCAGGATCAGCGTGGAGCCCCACGAGCCTCCGTAGAGCAGCCAGCGGTCGATACCCAGGTGCTCCCGCAGCCGCTCCATGTCGGCGATCAGGTGCCGGGTGGTGTTGTGGCGCATGTCGGTCGTGGGTTCGCTTGCGTGGGGGGTGCTGCGGCCGCAGCCGCGCTGGTCGAAAAGGACGATCCGGTAGAGGTCAGGGTCGAAGTACTGGCGTGCCCCGTTTCCGCATCCTGATCCCGGTCCGCCGTGGACGACGAGGGCGGGCTTGCCGTCCGGGTTGCCGCAGACCTCCCAGTACACGAGGTTGCCGTGGCCGACGTCGAGCATCCCCTTCTCGTACGGCTCGACCGGCGGGTACAGCTCGCCCATCTTCCAGACCTCCTGGCAACCAAATGCAGCATGAACAAGGCCTTGTAGTAGACAACATGGCTGAGGTGACACCGTCGGCGACTCCGGCCCCTGCCCGATCGGCTGGCTGGGTTCTCGGCTGGTCACCGACGGTTGTCAGGCGGCCCAGCGCGGAGGGCGGTGATCCGTGGCACGTCTGTGGTGGCCGCGGCTTCGTCGTACGCGGCGAGGGTGCGGTAGAGGGTGGAGCGGCCGACGCCCAGGTGCGTGGCGATGGCGGTGACCGACTCCTTCGCGTCGCGGCGGCGGAGTGCGACGGCGAGCATGTCGCCGTCGATCGCGGGCGGGCGGCCGCCGTGGTTGCCGTTCGCGGCGGCGGTGTCCAGGCCGATCAGGGTCCGCTCGTGGATGAACTCCCGCTCGACCTCGGCCATCGCGGCGAAGACTACGAAGAGCACCTTCCCGGCGCCCTGCGGGTCGTACATGCCGGACAGCGGGCCGCCGAGAATTTCCAGGCGGTGGTCGCGTTCGGCGAGGTCCTGCGCGCTGGTGATGAGCTCGATCATGTTGCGGCCGAGGCGGTCGAGCATGGTGACGGTGAGGGTGTCGGCCGGGCGGAGGTCGGCGAGGGCGGTGTTGTACTCGGGGCGGATCTTCTCGCGGGTGCCGATCTTCTCGACGTAGATTCGGACGCACCCGGCCTCTTTGAGGAGGCGGACCTGTCCGGCGAGGTCCTGGCCCTTGCTGGAGACGCGGGCGTAGCCGATGCGGTCGCCGGAGCGCGCGAGCGCGGCGCCGATGGCGAGGTCGGGTTCGGGGCCGGGCTGCCAGGGCCGGCCCGGGCCGCGGGCTGCGGGGATGCGGATCGCGGGTCCGGACTTGAGCGCGGGGATCTTGCCGTAGCGGCCGGTGTGGTAGTCGACGGCGACGACGCCGGAGTTCGCCCGGCAGGGGGAGCCGGGCGGTGCCCCGCACCGCGGGCACGGTTCGCGCTCGACGAGCTCGGCGCGGGCGATCTCGTCCAGGTCGACGTCCACGTGTTCCACTCCCGCCCGGCCGCTCGAAGCAGCCCGTCCCGAAAACGCATCCCGCATCGTCGTGCCCGCCCGGAGTTCCGGGACGCCTTTCGGGACGGGTTCCCGTCGCGGGGCCCTGTCTCGGGCGGCCGTCCCGGAAACGACCGATTCCGGGACGGCGGACACCCTGCCTGCTCTAGCCGCTGGAGCGCGGCGCCTGCAACCGGTTCGGGGTGGGTTCAGCAGTTCGAGCGGAGACGGTGTCGCAGGGGTGCCGGGGCGGCGACATCCCACTGACACTTCGGACCGTGGCGAAGATCGCGGCGGAGGTGCGGCGTACGGCGGTGGCCCGGCTGGAAGAGCTGCGGGCCGACGGGGTACTGACGGCCGGGCATGTGCGGACCGTCGCGCAGAGCACCGGGGTGAGCGAGCGCACCGTGTGGCGGTGGCTGTCCTCTCCGGCCGCCCGTCCCGTACGGCAGTCGCGACCGCGCTACCTGCTGAGTGAGACCGACCGCGAGGCGTTCGCGTTCTACCGGGGCAACATCGCCGCCCTGCACCGGGCGCGGCAGGCCGTGCTCGCGGGGGACGGCACGACGGCCGGGGCGCCGGTGCCTCCCTTCCTCTCCGAGGGGTGGGCCGGCGGCCGCCCGGTGACGCTGCGGACGTTGCAGCGGGCGTTCGGCCAGGAGCTGACCCCGGCCGAGCAGGCGGCGTGGCGGACCGGCGAGTCCGGCCGCCGGGCGGCCGCGGTGTACCTGAAGCGCCCGGACGCGCTGCGTGGCCGGTGCTGGGAGATGGACCACAAGCAGCTGCCGCTCGTGGTGCTGCCGCCGAAGGGCAAAGCGATCTGCCCGTGGATGACCACGGTCGTCGACGACGGCACCCGCGCCCTGCTGGGCTGGGCCGTCGCCATCACCCCGACGTCGGGGACGGTGTTCACCGCGATGCGCATGGCCATGCTCCACGAGCCGGAGGCCTCGCCGTTCGGCGCCGTCCCCGAGCGCGTCCGCATCGACCAGGGCCTGGAGTTCGCGGCCGATGATGTCGAGGCGGCCCTGGGCACCCTCGCCGTGGTCATGCACCGCCTTCCCCCGTTCCAGCCGCATCGCAAGGGCAAGGTGGAGCGGCTTAACCTCACCATCGAGCAGATGCTGATCTCCCAGCTCCCCGGCTTCACCGGCGGCCCCCGCGACGCAAGCGGGAAGCTGTACGGCCCGGTGAAGGATTCCGTCGCCGCCAAGCAGGCCGCCGGGGAGGCCAGCGGCGAGGCCGGCGGGCCGATGCGGATCGAGCGGTTCGTGGACCGCTTCGCCCTGTGGGCCCGCTGGTACAACACCGAACGCCCGCACCGGATGCTGGGCGGCCGCACGCCCCTCCAGGCGTGGATGGAGGACCCGGCGCCGCTGCGGCGGATCGGCTCCGACCGGCTGCGCCACCTCATGCTCGCCTCCACCGACCGCACGATCCAGAAGGACGGCATCAGCTTCCAGTCCCTGACCTACGTCGCCCCCGAGCTGTACGGGCGCGGCGGACAGCGGGTCCAGATCCGGTACATGCCGCACGACGACCGGCAGATCGAGGTCTACGCCGGCACCGAGCACCTGTGCACCGCCTACCCGACCGGGCAGCTCACCCCCGAACAGACCGAGGCCTTCCGCGAACACGCCCGCGCCGAGGCCAAGCGCCTTGGTGCCGAGCGACGCAAGGCCGCAAAGCGGGCCCGCCGTGAGCTCGCCCCGATGACCGGCGACGGCGCCACCCCGGCGGAGTCCCGGCTGGTGAGCGCAGCCGACGGACGAGCGCGCACCCAGCACGACCGCGACCAGGCGCTCGCCGCCAAGGCCAGCACCAGCCTGCTCGGACTGACCGACCCCACCGCAGACCCGGAGAGCTGATGCCGCGCCACTTCGTCGACCTGGACGGCGCCGCCGCCCTGCCCACCGGCCACTTCCAGATGACCACCCGCATCGTCCGCGACCTCGTCGCCAACGCGGCCACCGGCGTCGTTCACGGACCGGCCGGCACCGGCAAGACCTTCGCCGTCGAAGCCGCCCTCGAAGCCCTCGATGCCCTACCACCCACCCAGCGGCCGCAGGTGTGCGTCCTGACCTTCCCCTCCCGCCCGACCATGCGCATGATCGCCGACCAGCTGCTGCGCGAACTCACCGGCACCGAGACACCCTCCTCCCGCAACCGCTTCGACCTCACCACCAAACTGACCGGCCTGCTCGCAACCCCGATGCGGCTGATCGTCGTGGACGAGGCGCAGCGTCTGACCGGCGACTGCATCGAACTGCTGCGCCACCTCCACGACCACCCCCGCACCCGATTCGCGCTCCTCTACGTCGGCGGCGACGGCTGCTGGGAGGTCCTCTCCAAGGAGCCGATGCTCCGCTCCCGGGTCTTCCGCCGTCTGCCCTTCCAGCCGCTCAATCCACAGAAAGTGCCGGCCCTGATGCGCCGCTACCACCCGATCTACGCCGAGGCGGACGACGCCCTGCTCCTAGACGTCGACGCCTCCTACGGGCACGGCACCATGCGCGACTGGGCCGTGTTCACCCACACCGCCGCCTCCCTGTGCACGGAGCAGAACCTGACGACCGTGGACGAGGACACCGTGCACAACGTGTACGCCCTCCTCGGCGGCGGCCTGCGTGACTGAGACCCTCCCCGGCACCGACCCGCTCTCCCTGCCCGCCCGGCCGTGGCGGACCGTTTACCTGGTCACCGACGCCTTCGACGAGGTGAACGTGACCCGGCGCCTGGCCGCCCTGGAGTCCGCCCAGTGCGTCGTCGTGCGCCCCAACCCCGTACGGTCCGCGTCCGATCTGGTGTGGGACGTCCTGACCGCCGCGGGCAAGAACCCGGCCGCAGCCCGCACCAACCGCCTGACCATCGACAGCGCATGGGCGGCCGCCGCCGCATGGCTGGCCGCCGCACGCACCACGCACATCGTCGTCGAGCGCGGCCACCGCCTCTCCGAGAAGGAGGCCGTCCGCCTGGCCGAGCTCGCCGACACCGTCGACGCCACCCTGTGGCTGATCTGGTCCTCACCCCGCGACGCGACCAAGATGGGCAACGCCCTCGAAAGCCTCGGTCACTCCCGTCTCCACGGCCGGCGCGGCAAGCTCCCCTCGGGTGGACCCAACCGGCCCCTGCGCGTGATCTACCTGGACGACTTCTACCGGCTGCTGCCCCTGCCCGATCCGGCTACCAGCCTGGCGCCGAACCCCGACGAGGACCCCGACCCCGACGACGACTGGCCGGCCCTGCCCGACGCGGACTTCCCGTTCTTCCTCGCCGTCTGCCGCCGACGCCTCGCCGCCGACACCTTCGACCAGCTCAACCACGTGTACCGCTCCGAGGCCCAGCGCACCGACCAGTTCGTCCGCCGTCACCCCCACGACCTCGCCGCCCCCCGATCCGGTGACTTCGCCCGCGGCCTCAACGCCTACCTCCGCGACGAACGGATCGGCCCCGCCACCAGCCCCCGGCTCGCGCTCATCCGCCTCCGCGCCATCCAAGCCGCCCTCCTCAGCCGCGGCGTCCTCCTGCGCTGGCAGCCCGCCAGCCTCGGCCCGGCCCCGGCCGACCGCCTGCCGACCTGGCTCACCCCCACCATCTGCCGGGCCCTGCGCGCAACCGTCGCCACCGACGCGGCGGCCGCCACCGTCCTGGCCCTGCACCTGTCGGCTGCGCCCGACCGGTTCTCCCACGTGCTGTGCCGCAACGTCGACGAGGACGGCCACTACCTGTACCTGTCGACGTTCGGCGACAACGCCGTCTACCTGCGTACCGACTGGGCCGCCGAGATCGACCGCCGCGAGGACGACGAGTGCCCCAGCTACGGACACACCACCGGCAAGACACCCCTGCCCCCGTACGCCGCTGAGATCATCGCCGCCCAGCTCGCCCACCGCCGCGCGGAAGGCTCCGGCACCCGCGGCCACCTCTTCGTCAACTACCAGGACCCCGCGCTCCCCGCCTCCGAACGCACCCTGACCGAGCTCACCCTGCGGACCTGCCGCCGGATCGGCGTCCACCCCCACTGGCTCCACCGCGGCGCGTGCCGTGAGGACGGACAGATCGGCGCTGGCCCCACCCCCCACACCGACTGGATGACCGCACGCCGTCTCACCGTCAGCGTTCTCGACGACCAGGGAGGCGACCTGTGAACCGCTGGTACCAGGCACCGCCCCGCAGGCGGCAGCCCCGCGGCTGGGGCACCGAAATCCGCCGTCGCCTCCACAGCGCGGGCATGACCAGCTGGGAACTCGCCGACCTCCTCGGCGTCCACGAGAACGACATCCGGCTCGACGCCCTGCCCAACCAGCCCCTGCACGTCGTCCTCGAACTCGCCCGGTGCCTGGACCTCCACCCCGCCGACCTCACCCCGTTCGCCGAAGAGGTCTACCGCCTGCCCCGCCACCACCAGATCCAGCAGCCCCACGACCCCGGCACCGAAGCCGACGCGACCGCCGTCCTCAACGCCCTCGCGCACGCCGGCCGCCCGCTCACCGCCGACTACCTCGCCGAGTCCCTGCACTGGGACATCGACCGCACGATCGAGGCCCTCGACCACGCCTGGGCAGCCCCCGGCCTCGGAGGCCCGTACGCCCTCCGTCGGGTCGCCCCCGCCCACTTCACCCTCGCCCCGCGCATGGACGTCCTCACCGACGAGCAGATGAACGCGATCCACCCCGGCAACCACACGGCGACGTGGCGCAACCCCAACGGCACACACCGTCGGCCTCTCCAGCGCGACGTCCTCAGCGACCTCGACGCCACCGTCCTCTACCAGGCCTGGCACGACGGTTCTGTGACCGCCGACGAGGACGGGCCCTGGGCTCATGCCGTCGCCGGACTCATCGACGCCGGACTCCTCACCGTCACCACCGACGGTGCCACCGTTCTGGCCGACGACGTCCAGTACAGCCTCCGCGCCATCGACACCGACGACGTCAATCCCTACTGACACCCGTCATGTCGCCGACCACTGACACTTCCTGTCGTCGGCCACTGACATTCGTCTGTCGTCCGACAACGTCCGCCAGACGTGGTGGACCTACCGACTAAGATCAAAAACAGGGCATGTACAAAGGGGGTTACCCTCACGGGTAACCCCGGCCCCGGCCGGTGAACAGCAACAGCACAAGCGCACAAGGTGCGTAGGGAAGTCGGGGGGCGCCGGTGGCGTGGGTGACGGAGATCAGCGCGGACGAGCAGGTCGACTACCGGCTGCGCAGGCACGCCGGATGCGGTGTGGTCGAGAGCACCGGCGCCGTGGTCGACGCCGACCAGGCCGTCGACCTCGACTCACCGGATCCCGCTGTCCGCTACCGTCTGCAATCGGACGGGGTGCTCGTCTGGATGGGGACCGGCCTGGACTCGGTCGGTCTCACCGAGGGCCAGGCCCTCGACCACGAGGGCGAGGAAGCCGCCCGCCAGCTCATGAAGGGCTGCCACCCAAAGACCGGCGCCCGCCTCGCGGGATCGGCCACGTCGGTCCGCGCGCACGAGTTGGCGACGCTCACGGTGGCCCCGCTGGTGAAGGCGATCGAGGCCGCCGCGGCCGGCGCCGGGGTGGAGCCGGAGGCGCTGCTGGACGGCAAGCCGTACCAGCAGAAGAAGCTGGGCCAGCAGCAGCGGATGGTGAACCGCAAGGGCGAGGCCCACCGCCTCCACGTCGAGACCCTGCACAAGCTGGCCCGCGCTGCCGGCCTCGACCTCGCCGACGTCTACACCGCCGCCGAGCTGGCGACCGCGCGGGAGCACCAGGACCTCCGCGTCGACTCGCGCGTGCGCGGCTGGGACCTGGTCCTCGACCTCCCCAAGTCGGACAGCGTGCTCGCCGGCCTCATGGGCGAGCTGGACGAGGTCGACTACCGGGCGATCGTGCACCGGGCGAAGGCGGAGACGTTCCGGCAGCTGGAGCGGTGGATCGGCTACGGGGTCGGCAGCGACGACGGCCGGCCGGTCCGCCTGGCGACGGGTGGTCTGGTCGGCTGGTCCGTCGAGCACCGCTCCGCCCGCCCGATGGGCGACGGCGCCCCGGGGGACCCGCACCTGCACCTGCACGTCGTCATCGCCAACATGGCGCGCTGCACGGACGGCAAGTGGCGCTCGGTCGCCAACTCCGGCAGCGACCTCTACCGTCACGCCAGCGCCGCCGACGCCTACTTCAAGGCCCGCGTCAGGTCGCTGACGTACGAGCGGTTCGGCGTACGCCGCACCCAAACCGCGACAACCGGCGCGTGGGAGGTCGACGGCATCCCCGAGCAGCTGCGCGACGCCTTCTCCCGCCGCTCGGCGATGGTGACCGAGGAACTGGGCGAGGACGCCACCCGGGAGGACCAGCAGCGCCTGGCCGCCGAGACCCGCCGCGCCAAGCACCAGGCGGACGCGACCGGGATGCGGGAATCGTGGCGCGAGCGGGCGGAGGCCGCCGGGGTCGACGTCGACGCGATGGTGGCCGCCGCGGCGCCCGGCGGGCCGGGCCCGGACGGCGGCGCCACACTCGCCGGCCCAGGTGGCGGTCCGCGGATCCCGCCACCGGCTGACATCGCCGCCGTGGTCTTCCACCCGGAGAACGGGGTGACCGCCACGAAGAAGAGCTTCACCCGGGCCGAGCTCCTGGCCGCCGTCGGCAACGCCCTGCCGTACGGGATCGGCGACGACCCGGCCGCGCTGGAGCGACTGGCCGACGACGTGCTGCGCGTCGAGGGGTACGCGGTGGCCCTGCCCCACGTCGGCTCCACCGTCATGAGCAGCACCGACCGGTACACCACCGCCGACGTCCTGGCCGCCGAGGAGACCGCCATCGAGCAGGCCACCGCCCGCTACGGCGACGGCTCCGTCCGGCTGACCGCCGCCCAGGCCGAGGCGGCCATGAGCGTCTTCTCCGTGGCGGCCGGGTTCGAGCTGTCCGCCCAGCAGCGGCAGGTCGTCACGCGCCTGCTGACCGCCGGGCACGGCGTCGAGGCCGTCATCGGCGTGGCCGGGGCGGGCAAGTCCACGTTGATGGACGCGTGCCGGATCGCGTGGGACGCCACCGGCACGACGTACGCGGGCGCGTGCCTGTCCGCCGTCGGCGCCAAGGGGCTTGAGGACGCCTCCGCGATCCCGTCGCGCACGGTCGCGTCCTGGCTGCAGCAGATCGAGAGCGGCCGGGGTCTGACCGGGGTCGACGTCCTGGTCCTGGACGAGGCGGTGATGACCGACGATCGCTCTGCCGCCAAGCTCCTCGCCGAGGCCGCCCGCACCGGCACGAAGCTCGTCGCGATCGGCGACCCCAAGCAGCTTCAGGCCGTGGGCGTGGGCGGCTGGTTCCGCGAGGTCCACCGGCTGGTCGACGGCGAGGTCCTCACCGAGAACCGCCGCCAGGAGCACGAGGCGGAGCGGGCCGCGCTGGAGGTGTGGCGGACCGGAGACCACCAGCGGGCGCTGGAAATGCTCGCCGCCGGCGGCCGGGTCCACGCCGTCGCGACCGCCGACGAGGCCCGCTCCGAGATGCTGATGGCGTGGGACGAGCTGCGCCGGGTCTGGCCCGACGAGCAGGACCTGGTGGAGAACCTGGTGGTCCTCGCCGCGCGCAACGTGGACGTCGACGCGCTCAACTCCGGCGCCCAGCAGATCCGGCGGGCCGCCGGCGAACTCGGCGCCGAGCAGACCTACGCCCTGCCGGGCGGGGGCTCCCTCAGCCTCGCCGAGGGCGACCTGGTCCGCGTCCGCGTCAACGACTACCGCTCCCGCCGCGGCGAAGGCCCCGACGTCCTCAACGGGTACCGCGCTGTGGTGACCGCGATCCGCGAGGACCGGCACGTCGAGATCACCTGGCGGACCAAGGACCGGAACCCCGACGGCAGCGTCCGGACCGAGTCGGCGTGGATGCGGCCGGACGACATCGGCGCCGGCGCCCTGTCCCTGGGCTACGCGATGACCGTGGCCGCCTCCCAGGGCCTGACCTGTCACACCAGCCTGCTGTACGGGCACGGGGCGAACGCGTTCGCCACCTACCCGGGCATCACCCGCGCCCGGCACGCCAACCACCTCTGGCTGCCCCTGGAGGTCATCGAGGACCAGCGCACCCAGCAGCTGCTCGGGGCCGCCCGCTCCGAGACCGAACAGCTGCACCGCGCGGTCTCCGCGTTCGCCCGCTTCCT
Organism: Streptomyces virginiae; assembly: GCF_041432505.1. GTDB lineage: Bacteria > Actinomycetota > Actinomycetes > Streptomycetales > Streptomycetaceae > Streptomyces > Streptomyces virginiae_A. The sequence goes on along the minus strand of NZ_CP107874.1, from coordinate 23,981 downwards.
GGGGCAGTCCCAGCCCGACGGCATGGTCTCCGACGAGCTGCGGCCCGCCCCGGAGCCCGTGGCAGTGCCGCACCAGGTCGAGGCCGAGCAGGTCCGGGCCCGCGAGAACGTCGAGGCCTCCCTCCAAGAAGCCCGGCGGGTGGTGTCCGCGCGGGCGGCCCGGATGAAGTCGACCTCCACCCAGGGCTCGACCGAGGACTCCCGGCGCCGCCACGCCGAGAAGCAGGCCCGCCTCCAGCAGCACCAGGAGCCGGCCCTCGGAGAGCGCCAGGAGCACGGCGCCGAGCCGGACGTCCCGGACTGGAAGGTCCGGCCGTACGGCAGCCGTATCGACACGGCCCTCGCCGACGACCTCGTCTACTTCCTCAAGAAGGTGGAGGCGTACGAGAAGAAGGCGGCCGCGGCCCGCGCGGCCCACCAGGTCCTGGCCGGGCGGATGGAGCAGGAGCGGGCCGCCGGAGCCAGTCGCGGCCAGCAGTGGGCGCGCGACGCCGGAGTCGTCCTCGACCAGGCCGTCGCGCACCTGACGACGGCGTTCGAGGAAGCGGGCCGGGCACGGGTGGCCGACGCGCAGGCCAAGCAGGCCCGGGAGGTGATCCTGCCGGACATCACCCGGCAGCTGCAGACGTCCCGGATCGCGCTGCGGCTGGCCGGCAGCAGCAGGAAGGAAGTTCAGCAGCTGCACGAGCACTACCTCGGCCAGGCCATCGGCGGCGAGGACGAGCAGGCCCGCGCACGGCGGGCCAGCGACGACGCCCGCCTGGCCGCCTGGGAGGCGGTGAAGTCCAGCCCGTACGCCGATGCCCTCGGCGCGACCGGACATGCGCCGGCCCTGGACGTCCTCGCGCAGCGGCTGGCCGACATGCGCCAGCAGCGGGTGCCGGAGCAGGCCCAGGCCAAGGACGCGCTCGACGAGCGGAAGCTGGGCGAGCACCACGGCGTCGTCCAGGCCGCGATGCAGGAGGCCACGAACTGGCGTGGCCACGCGGCTCTGGCGCAGGCCGAGCAGCAGCGGCGCCGGATCCTCGCCGAGACGCACCCCGACTTCCACAAGGCCGAGGCCGCGGCACGGGTCTTCCGCGCGCGCCTGGCCGAAGCCCAGCAACAGCAACAGAAGCGGCAGGCGTCGGCCGCAGCCCCGGCAGCGGCGGCGCAGGCACCACAGCAGAAGGGACCCCGGGTACGGCCCTGATCGGCGCGGGGGCGGTAGGCACAGGAAGTTCTGCCGTCCCCGTCGTCTCGGGAGGGTGTCGTACAGAAGTAGTCGGCGTGCTGGGACCGGCAGGACGACCCCTTGACCACCAGGTCACAGCAGCCCCGCAGCTCCAGCCGGGCCGGTCTGGAGGCAAGTTGTAGGGCTAGTTGTGGAGCAAGCTGGAGAGCAAGTTGAAAGGCAGGTTGTAGGGCAAGTTGTAGAGCAAGCCGGACGGAGTCGTCGGCGACGGCCGCAGTCTGCGCCGCCGCCCCGGCCGCGAAGGAGACCTCTCACCACGGCTATTGCGTGGACAGAGAGGTGTCGTCCTCCGATTCGGGCTTGCCCACGGGGTCTGACCTGCCGGAACGCGCCCGCTCCGGTTCCGGGGGGTCCCACTCCCGGTCACACCTCCGGTGCAACGCCTAGTCCGCCTCTGCAACCACCCCTGCAGACAACCTCCGGTGCAACTCCCAGCGCTCCGAGGGACCCTGGGCAAGCCTGCGAATCGACGGCCAGACCCCCCTTGCCCGCCATGGAACCCTCGCCGGTCAAGGGGTTGCCCTCCTGTCCTTCGCAGGCTTGCCCAGCACGGTCCGTCAGCTGCGGGGCCCCTCCCCCAGCGGCCGGCGCCCGGACGAGGCGGAGGTCGCCGACGCCAAGTCGGACGCGCGGAGCTCGTCCTGGGCGGCCCGCTCTGCGGCGGTCCGCCGGGGGGCCACCGGCGACTCCTGGTCGACGACGGCGGGGACCGGTCCGTGCCCAAGCGGGCGGCGCATGGTGCTCATCGCCGAAGTGTCCCAGCCGCGCAGGACGTCCCCGCCTATCGGGTAGCCGCGGACGGGGTCGGGTGCGGCGGGGGCTGCACCGGGTTCGCCGACGCCTGCCCGAACCCCGGCGTCAACAGCAGCGCGAGCACCGTGACGACGGCGGTCGCCGCCGCGATCGAGGTGCCCAGGTCTCCACGGCCCTCGGCTCCGTGGGCCGTACGCCCGGTGTACCTGAAGACCGAGAACCCCACGGCGAGGCCCACGAGGATGAGCAGGGCCGCCAGCGGCGCGATCTGGATGGTCACGAAGTCCTCCTGCATTCTCCGCCCGAACAGGGCGACTTGTCCGTGCCGAGCAGCACGACGCCATGTCACCAACAGAGCCATGGGAAGGGCGATCCCGGAACTTCGCGAGGCTCTAGGCTCGGCCCCATGGCGAGGACAACGAGCGCGGCGATGCGCGAGCTGATGGAGCTGTCCGGGGCGTCGCAGGCCCAGGTCGAGCGGTGGCAGAAGAAGGGATTCGTACCAAGGTTTCCGCGCTCGTACACCGGCGGCGGGGGCAGTCGGTCCGTACTCACCGACGAGATCGTTGAGCGCGCCCGAATGCTGGCCGACTACGCTCGGCAGGGTGCATCGGACCGCAGCCCGATCTCTCTGATCGCCACGCTGACCGAACCCGATGTCGGGCTTCTGCGGGAGGCGGTCGTCGAGAGCATTACGGCGCTGCACCGGCGGTTGGGCATGGATATCGAGGCCGCGTCGCCCGAACAGGCAGCGAATCTGCGGCTGGCGGCAGCCGACCAAAAGGCTCGTCGTCAGGGGCGCATGTGGACCCTGCGGGACTTCGCCGAGGGGCCGGTCAAGGAAGGCTCGGCACTGCCTCTGGCCGAGTTGCTGGCCCTACTGAACCGGGACAGCGACGATGAGATCGACCCGGGTGACCTGGACGAAGCGGTCGACGTCGTCATGAGGATGCTGCGGGTCTCCGGGCCAGATACTGGGCCCGGGATTCCTCTCATGTCGCTGCTGGAGGAACCGGTCGAGGGGGCGGTCACAGATGCGCGGATGGTGTTCCCGCCCGGCGCGGCCGAGCAGGCGCGGGCCGAGATTCGCAGATTGTTGCTCGCTGCCCCGACGTTCAACGCTGAGTGCGAACTGGTCCGGGCAGCGCCGGCGGACAAACTGATCCGGGCATGCCGCCTCGTCCCACAGGCCCGGCGGGTTCAGATCATCGCCGTGTCGTCCGCGCGTATCGCGTACCTGCGGCACACCGGTGAGCTGACGGCGGAGATGTTCAGTGGGTGGCACGACCTGGGCATGTCGTACGCCGACATGCAGCGGATGGAGGCACATCCGATGTGGAAGCGGTGGGGCAAGATGCTCGCCGGCGGAGGGGTGAAGGACAGCGCAGACGGCCACCGCATCGCGGTCTGTCTGGAAGACCCCGCTCTCCTCGACCAGCTGGAGGCATACATCGCCTTCCTGGCGTCGTTGATCCCAGCTCGGGCCCTACACCGATTGGCGTTCCATCAGTTCCAACCCGGAGAAGCGCGGATGGCCTTGGAGTGATCTGAGATCGGCCCGGCAATGCGGGGCTCGGCCTGGATCCAGCCCAACGGCACCTGTTCAGAAACCGATCCCTTTCCGCACACACCCGCGACACGCCCGGGACGGCCGTTCCGGGACCAGTTTCGTTGTCCAGAAAGGGCGTTCAGAAAGTCCTGGCGTCCAGGAAATCGGGCACCCCGGTTTCTGTACGGTGACCGGCATGAGCAGCCTCGCCCAGTGGGCCGACGCCGGCGACGACGTCCTCGAAGCCTTCCCCCCCAACCTGACCGGCGTCCTGGTCGGCTACGCCCGGGTGTCCACCAAGGGCCAGCTCCTCGACCGGCAGATCCTCGCCCTAGAGGGTGCCGGGTGCGCGCGGACCTTCGCAGACAAGCTGTCCGGGAAGAACGCCGAGCGGCCCGAGCTGTGGAAGGCCCTCGACTACGCCAGGCCCGGCGACACCCTCGTGGTGCCCTCCCTCGACCGGCTCGGCCGCTCTATCCAGGACCTGATCGCCATCGTCTCCGGCCTGCGCAAGCGCGGGGTGGGCTTCCACTCCCTGCACGAATCCCTGGACACGACCACCCCTGGCGGCAGGCTCGTCTTCCACGTCTTCGCCGCGCTCGCCGAGTTCATCCGGGAGCTGATCATCCAGGGCACCCACGAGGGCATCGCCGCCGCACGCGCCCGCGGGGAACGGATCGGGCGCCCACCCTCGATGAACGCCGAGCAGGTCCGCCACGCCCGCGCGATGCTCGGCGACCCTGAGGCGACCATCACTTCGATTGCGAAGCTCATCGGGGTCTCCCGGACCACCCTCTATAAGTACGTGCCCGAGCTCGGCGCCGGCGGGCGCCCCGTCATCGGCGCCCAGGCCGCGCCCGCCGTCGAGTAGGGCCGGAGCTGAAGGTCTCGTGATCCCACCCGCGCAAACAGGCATCACCAAGTGACGCCTCAGACCCTCAGATGTCCATGATCGATCTCATCGATACTGGCTGCTCCGTTGGTCCCCAAGGCCGGTATCGGAGAGACCCGCCACTCAAGCCCCAACCATGGCACGCGATAGCGCCAGTGAGTCTCTACAAGACGTAGCCATTACCTGCAGAACGACCAGCAGTGCTTGCGCTTACCCTTCTCTTCGCAGATTTTGACGCATGCGCAGAGCTTTCCGATGCACTCCGGTCCCACCACTGCTTGCACTTGGCCATCGATGGAGTACTCCACACTAAGGTGCTCGCCTCCGGGCAAGTCGATCCCTCTGTCCTTCAGGAACTGGACGGGATCTGGTAGTTGAAGGGTGCTCGCGTCGGAGGCGGCGTTGCTCGCTGTTTCGGTGTACTCGATCAGCGCGCCAGAAACGTCTTCCCGAACGAGGAAATCCATCTGAGCACGCAGCTCTGTTGCGGCAGTCATACCGCAATAATACGCATCGTAGTGACCTCATTACCCTGCGTTCGGAGCTGCTCGGCGTGGCATCCCTGACCTGAGGGAGCTCAGGGCGGGCGCCGCCGTGCCCCCGCAGCTCGGCGCGAACGACCGGTAGCCAGGTATACGACTCCGGGCAGGTCCCTTGAGGGGCAGAGCTCCCACATCTCGGGGCGATGTTGCGGCATCGGCCCCAGACGGCCATCCCCACCGGACGCCGGAAGGGACACAACCCCAGCCTCTCCAGCATCTACCGGGCGCTGGCCGAGCACGAGAAGACCCAGGCGTACCCCGAAGCCGTCGAAACGGCACACGCCGACTTCGCCGCTCTCCAGCAGCGCGACCGCAGCCCCGTCACTCAGCGTTACTCGCCACCTGGCGGCAGCTATACGAGAACTGGGCCGTATCGAACCCGGCGCCAGCCATTCTCGTCGGGCGGGTAGACGACCAGTTTGGCGGACATGAGCCCAGCCTCGGACGGCCCCGGTCCGCCGGCATCTGCCCGCACCCGAATGGGTGAGACCTGCCAGCGACCCCGCTTGCGCTTCCGCCAGCGAGAACACCGACGGAAAGACCAGCTGCAAGGACTGCGGGAGCGCTGGCGTTTGTGCGGCTGCCAGCACCTGCGGATAGGTCTGCGGGATTGCTGACGAATCCACTGGCGGTATTCACGGGATCCGACTACACCTTCGCGGCCTTGCGGGAGGTGAGCCTGGCCAGCGGCGAGGGCCGGCCCTTGGGCGTGGCCCGGATCTCGTCCCAGTCGATGGCCGGGTGCTCCAGGAGCACGTCCAGGTCGCCGAGGCGATACAAGGCCACGCACGGGACGTCTCGTCGGCGCTGCCAGCCGCTGTGTACCCAGGTCGTGGGCCGCAGCCATTTGGCGTTGGTGAGGTGGTCGAAGTCCGAGGCTCTGATGCCGAGGTGGCGGGCCGCGGCCGTGCGGTTCAGCAGCCGGCCGTTGTGCTTGGCCTTCTCCAGCGCCGTCCGGTCCGCGAAGTCGGCGAGGGCCTGGCCGTCGTAGAGCGGGTGGCCCTTGTACTCACCGACGCACTCGATCAGCCCGACACGGTCCAGCTCTGCCAGGACCTCCGACGCGACCTTGACCTCGAACCTCTCCTCCAGGACTGCCGCCGCCCTGCACGCACCCATGTCCGGCAGTCCGTCCGTCGCCGCCCTGATCTCGGCCACCCTCCCCTCCACCTCCTCGACGACAGCGGCCGACCAGCGTAGGCCCCCGACGTCCTCCGGGGGGATCAGACCCTTCGCCAGGGCCCGCTCGAACCTCCACAACTCGAACCCGATTCGCTCCGGAAACTGATGCGGACCGTAGCTTTCCAGCGCCTTACTCCGTGCCTCTTTGCTCTCCGTCATCCACGCCTCCACGTGTGCAAGAGATATCCCGGCTCCCCCTGTAGGAGTCTGAAAGTAGCCCCCTGCAAGGCTCTCTGCAAGCACCCAAAAACCGGCTTTGACCTGGGGTTTCATGGTCCGCGACGAGTGTCGCGTAATCTAGCTAGCTTGAACGTTGGAGGGGTATTAAGGCCAGCGATCACGCCAGGGTTTCCGACGGTGTTCGGGTCATCTTTTTCGCCATCTTTTAGGCTTCTGTTTTTGCTTTCTTTCTCGCATGCTTTTATCGGTCCAGCGCGTGTTATCTAGCAAGATTGGATGCTCTGTCTGGCCCCGGGGTTCGGGAGACCCCCGGGCACGGGCCGTCAGTCGCGGCGGGCTTTGAGCTGGTTGATCAGGTCGCGCACGCCGTCTGCCTGACCGGTGAGCCGTTCGGCTTCGAGGCGGCAGCTGACAACCCTGGAGTTCCAGTGCACGACGTCGTTCACCGCCTTGGTGACGTCCTCCGTGTTGCCGGCCGCTACTGCTCGGCGCTGCGCTTCCTCAGCCTTGCCTTTGCGCTCCTCCGCGAGGGCGATCTCGCGCCGGGCCTGGGCGACGGCAGCGCGCAGCCTGGTCTGCTCGCGCCGTGCCCGCTCGGGAGCGGCGGCCAGGGCGTGGTCGAGCGCGGCGCGCAGGATGTCGCCGGTGGTGACCACCTTCGACCTCAGCTCGCCGCGCTCCACGAGCTCCTCGGCGGGCGGGGTCGGAGCGAAGGCCGCGGCGAGCCCGGCCACCACGGTCACCCCGCCGTATTCGCGGACGGATTGACGCATGATCACGTCGGGCCCGTCTCCCCAGCGGTCGGCCCACTGCTGGAGCTGCTGCTCGATCTCCGCGTTGTGCCAGTAGCAGGCGCGCTGGAGCCGCTCGCCCAGTTCGTGCGGCAGCCGGACCCCGAGCCGACCCAGGAATCGGGTCTCCCCCTCGTCGTGGTGGGCGGAGTAGCGGACCGGGTCGGTGCCCCATCGGCGGCCGGCGGCCAGCGCCCCCGGCGGGATCGGCGGCCACTCGCGGTCCCAGTCGCGGGCTGCCAGCTCGGCCCTGACCCCGGGCACCAGCACCCAGTCCCGGCTGCCTGCCAGTTCACCGGCTTCACGCCGCTCGACCAGCAACTCCCGTGTCGCCCGCCTCGCCTGAGCGAGCTTCCCGGCCCGCAGGCCGAGGTGCCCCTCTCGCTGCTTCGCCAGCCAGGCCCGCTCCTCGCCTGCGGCCATCTCAGCCACCAGGTCGAGCAGTCGCAGCCGCTCCTCCACCACCGCCACCGTGTACTGCACCGTCGGCATTCCCATACGCGCAATCATGCGAGATAACACGTCGGGCTCGCACCCTTCCCCCAGACCGTCAGCCAAACAGGCGACCACCCCGACACGCCAGCGCCCAATCTTGCTAGATAACGCGCACCTCATCGTCAACTTTCCTGCCTGCTTTTTCGCAAGCGTTCCCCATGGCCTTTTCAGAACTTTTCCGCAGGCTGTTCCACCTGCTCACTCGCTGTCTTTGCCGCTGGCGTTCGTGCCTGCTTGCCTTCCAGCAGGTCTGCTTGTCAGTCTGCATCCCTGTACGTGCAGACCAGACGAATGGAGGGCCCCTGATGGCCCGTCGCGTGGCAGTCGGCAATAACAAGGGCGGCGCCAAGAAGACGACCACCGTCGTCCGCCTGGCCGAGTCCCTTGCCAAGCAGGGCAAGAGAGTTGGCGTGGTTGACCTTGACCCGCAGGGGAACGCCTCCCGCCGCCTGGGGTGGAAGGACGACGTCAACAACCCTCCGTTGACCACGTCCGAGGCCATCGAGGAGAACGCCGAAGGCGTCGCCGCCCAGGTGTGGCAGCCGATCGGCTGGCCCCACCCCTTCGCCGAGCGCATTGCCTTGATGCCCGCCCGATACACCCTCGAAGACCGCTCCCCCGAAGCCGGCAAAGTCGGCGCCTACCGACGACTGGCCAAAGCCCTCAAGGGCGCAGACGACCACCTCGACTACGTCCTGATCGACTGTCCGCCGTCTCTCGGCCACCTGACCCAGATGGGCCTCGCCGCGGCCCACTACGCCCTGGCCAGCACGGACCCCCTCTTCGACGGAGTCGAGGCCGCCGTCCGCTACCGCGACTTCGTAGCCCTCAGCCGGGACGACCTCGCCAACCCCGCCCTGTCGTTCGTCGGGATCGTGGTGTCCGACTACGACCAGCGTCTGAGCGATCACGTCGAACAGCTTCGGGGGGCTCGCACCAACTTTGGCGACCAGCTCTGGGGCGTCGTCCCCCGGCGCTCCGCCATCAGCAACGCCGACGGCGCCGCCCGATCCCTCACCGACGAGCCCAACAGCAGCGAACCGCGGGCCGTCTTCGAGCTGCTGGCCGAACGCTTCATCAAGGAGGTCACCCTGTGAACGCCCAGCACCGCCCGGTCCCCACCGGCACATCCACCCTGGCCCAGGTCGCCGCCCAACAGCCCACACTCACCGCCAAGCTGACCCGTCCCAAGATCGGTGACACCTCCGAGGCCACCACGATGGAGAAGCCGTCCCCTCCGCCCTCCCGCCGACGTGGCCGGCCCAAGGGCCCCCAGCGCGTTCCCCTCACCGTGCGGATCCTGCCCGAGACCGACAAGCTCCTCACCGCGGCGGTCGAGAAGCTGGAAGACAATCCCCAGACCATCGTCGAGGAAGCCCTCCTCGCCTACTTCAGGCGGAACAAGATCCAGCTCGACCCGGCGAACGGCGAGCCCTCCAGCCCCGCCTGAGCCCCTCACAGCCCCTCCAAGGCCCGGGAACGCCCCAACGACTCCCGGGCCTTCGCCATGCCCCCTGGGCCGTCGTAGGGGCCGCGACGGGCTTTCCCGGCCCTCCCGAGCAGGGAGGGGTAGAGCGGACGGGCGCGTCCGCGCCCGACAGACCCGGCTCTCCGCCCGTGGCGCCCGCGCGTTCACCGGTACCGGCCACTCGGCCGCGAACGGCCTCCCGTCCGGCACCGGGCGCGGGCGCCGTCCGTACCCCACCTCACCCGCCCCTCTCGAAAGCACACACCGGCCGAGCGCTGCGAGTCCACCTCGCTCCGAGCAACCCAAAGGCGGGCGAGGTCTGGAATGGGCTCTGCGCCGTGGCCGAGTGACCGTGGAAAAGTGGTTGCCTGAAGCGTCTAGTGCAGGGTTAGGGTGGGTTTTCCGAAACTCTCCATGCGTACGCACAGGGAAGGTTATCGGGAAACCCTCCATAACCCTACATTCCTGCAGGTCAGCGCGTTTTGGCTCCCTACACGACGACAGCCCCCACCGGACTTCCCGGTGGGGGCTGAGCTGTCACTGTGCAAGGTGGGTCAGGAGTCTTCGGAAGAGTCCTCTCCAGCGACCATCAGACCCGGGTAGACCATGCCTGCGGACGTCCGCTTCTTGGCGAACCCGCGGGCCTCCAGGCTCTTCGAGAACTCAACCTCACTGTTCGCCTGTTCACCGCTGGCGTGGCACCAGCTCGTCCAGGCGTTGAACAGCTCGCGGGCTGCCACGACGGCGTGGGGCGAGGCGATAGTCCGTTCGTCCATGAAGCGGCCGAGGACGTCGCTGGACGCCTTGTATGCCTGGGTCTTGATGCGGACGATCTCAGGCGGGGCGAGGCCCTTCTCCATGTAGTCGTGCCAGCCCGCGTACGCCCACTCCAGGACGGCCGGAGCGGCCTTCTTCAGGCGTTCCGGCAGCCCACCGTCGCGCTCCTCCTCTGGGATCACGACGTCGAACGGGACCACCAGGATGCGCCGCCAGACGGCCGGGTCGTCGCCTGAGACCAGCGGCAGGTGGTTGGTCAGCATGATGAGCGTGTGGGAGGGGTCGAAGGTGATCGGGTTCTTGTGCATGAGGTTCGCCTCGATCGGGTCACCACCGACCAGTCGCTTCATCGTGGCCTCTGCGAACCGCTTTCCCTTCTCCGTCTCGGAGCAGAACGTCAGCCGTGCCCCTCGCAGGCGCATCTTGAAGGCGCCATGCCGCTCGTGCTTGGACTCCATCAGGATCGCCGGGTCGACCTCGATGGCGTAGTCGCCGAACGCGGCCATCAGGGCATCGCGCAGGGTTCCCTTGCCGTTGGCGCCGGTGCCCGTGAAGATCGGCATCACGTGCTCGGTGACCTTCCCGAGCATCGCGTACCCGAACAGGCGCTGTACGAAGGCCCGGACTTCCTCGTCCGGCAGGATGCGCGCGAGGAAGTCCTCCCATTCCTGGGCGCCGGCGGGCTCGCCGTCTTCCTCGTCGGGCAGTGCGGCACCGGCGACCTTGGTGATCAGGTCGGCGCGGCAGCAGGGCTCGATGGTGCCCTCGGTCAGGTGGACAGTGCCCGCGGGGGTGTTGAACTTGTACGGGTCGGCATCCAGCCCCTTCGAGGGCGTGCTGATCGGCGGGAGCGAGGAGGCGATCTTCAGCAACCCCTCCAGGCCGGAGGCGGACTCGGACTTGCGGGCGTCCTTGTACAGGTCGTCTCGCTCGTCGCCCTCCATGTCGGCGAGCGCGAGCAACGCGTTCTTCACGGTGGCCACCGCGTACGCCATGTCGACGCGCTGTTCGTCCAGGAGCCAGCGGGCATCGTCCCACTCGTGCCAGCCCAGGCCGTGCACGAACCTCAGCTTCTCGTTGTGCTCCGCGATGAAGCGCTCGGCCATCCGCAGCTGCCCGCGGTGCTCGATGCGCCGTACAGGCCGGGGGCGACGAGGCCGGGGCCGTTCGGTGGTGGTCGGGATGTCACTGCCAGCCCACAGGTCCTCATCTGGGGCGGCCTCGCGTGCTGCCGGAACGCTCACGCAGCACCGCCGAGCTGGCGCGCGGCTCGGTCGTCCATCCACCGGGGCCGGGAAAGGCCGGCGGTCATGCCGGAGCGCAGCGTCTTCTCCACCTCGTACGGCGACTTGTCGTTCAGCCCGGCCTCCAGCGCGGCCGCGGTCAGCTGATCCTCGGCTTCGGCCTGGTCGAGCAGGCCGGCGGCGACCAGCTGGCCCGCACGGAAGGAGGCTAGGTTCAGCCGGGCGTTGCGGCTGCCCACCGCCTGCTTTAGCGCGGCCAGCTCATCGCACTCGGAGCGCAGGATCCCGGCGGCCCACCGCTGTTCGCGGGTGCCCTGCCGGGTGAGTGCGTGCAGTCGGGCGACAACCTCCTCCCGGCGCGGCGCCCCTCCGCTTTTGGTTGGCTCAGGAGAGGAGGTGATCAGGGTCAGCAGCCATTCCGGCAGGTCTGCCGGGGTGGTGATGCTGCCCTCCAGTGTGTAGGCGACGCCGCTGATGACGGAGCCGATGCCCACGACGTACCCGCCGGCCGCGCGGGTGTCGATGCACCAGCCGAGGGACCGGGCGGTGTTGCGGACCTCGGAATCGGGGGCGCGGAAGAGCAGGTGGCGGCCACCGCTGGGCGTCCGCACGGTCATGGTCTGGGGCACTTCGGCACCGGCACGGTGAGCGAGCGCGGTGAGCATGGAGAAGCCGTCGGTCACCGAGGGGAACTCGGCCGGGGGGATGTCACCGTCGTGGGGGATGTCGAGGTCGACGACGACGAGCTTGGAGGGACCGCAGGCGATCCCGATGTTGAACGGGGCTCGGCGCCACGTGTCCTCGATCACCTGGGGGTCGCGGGTGGCGCGGTCTTCCCAGGAGTGCCAGCGAGGCTCCTTGCCGCCGACCAGCACGGGATGGACGTACATCCCGTTTCCCGCGTAGCGGGAGGCACTGGCGAGGAGTTTCGCCCGGAGTGCCTGGATACCACCCGTCTTGCCGCCCCCATCCTGTAGCGCCAGGCGGGAAGCGTCTCGTACTCTCTTCACAGAGCGACTCCATTTCGCTCGAACTTCGCCGGGAATGCTGTCCCGGCCTTGCTTGATCCGAGAGGCGCCCTGGCCGGGGCGCCTTCGGTGTTTCTGGGGCCCAATCCTGCCCCTTGATCACTTAATCGGGGGACTTGAATCCTGGGGTGTCCCGTGCTGTCCCGTGCTACGGGCGCTGGGGTTCCTGGAGCGCCCGCAGGACGGGACCGAGGTCGCCGTCATAGATGACGTGGGGTTCGTCGGTGGCCGGCACCTCGAAGCGTGCACCGTGCCGCTGGAGATCGCTCTCGCTGAAGTACATGGAATTCGGGTCATCGAAGGTCTGCTGATTGCGTTCCTTGATGCGTTCCCACAGCTCATCGTGCGTTCCGGGCAGATGAACCAGGGTCACGACGGCGCCGGCCTCTTCCCCGATCCGATGCCAGTGACGGCGTTCGTCGGCCGTCCAGAAGCCGTGGTCCATGACGACGTTCTGGCCGGAGCCGAGTGCGGTACGGAGTTCGGTTGCGATCTCTTCCAAGATCGGCTGCTCCCTTACCCGGTAGGCCCCCCGGGGGAAGTCCCTCCCGTAGTGGCCGTGCGTGCGCCACACGCGTTCGTCGGGACTGATCCGGAGGTACCCGCGCGCTTCAAGCTCACGGGCGAGGGTGGTCTTGCCGGACCCGGGGAGACCCGCCATCAGTACGAGCCGAGCCGAGCCGGTGTGCGCCGACAAGGTCCTCATGATCTGGGAGATCTCCATCTTGCCGTTCGGGGGCAGGTTGCCGAGGCGGTCAGCGCGGAGGAGAGCGGAGAGGCGTTCCTCGACTACGTGGATGAGGGTGTCGTCCAACGGGATGGTCACTGGCTTGCTTCCTCCTTGGTCCAATGGCGGCCGGGGCCCCCGACGTCGACGCCGTACTCGATCGTGGCGCCGGAGCTGTCAATGACGCGGACGGTCAGCACGATGACGGCGGCCCGTGTGTCCGGGGGGATTTCGAGGGATTCGGCGTCGGCCGGAGTTGTGATCCGTGCCCACATGGCGCTGACCCGGCGGGTGACCGGGCGGCCGGTGTGTCGCGTGATCAGGTCGATCGAGGTTCCCCCAGTGAGGCGCTTCCCCATCAGGAGTTCGGGCAGCTCCTCGGCGAGGCTGGCCGGGATCCACGAGGTCGAGTGGGAAACGACGGCCTTCGTGTGCTCGTCCCGGTACGTACGCGAGCGGCGGAGGACCGGCGTACCCGCCGAGATTCCGAGGGCCTCGGCCACCTCCTCTGAGGCCGAGACGATCCCCGCCATGTGCGAGTCGGATCGCTCCCCCGCGCGCCAGGAGGAGCCGGTGAGCTTGCTGCGCTCCTCACGCTCGGCGGCCGTCGACAGGGTGGCTCGGGCCCGCACGATCGTCCCGTGACCACGCGACGAGGTGACCAGGCCGTCGGCCTCCAAGGCCTTGTACGCGGCGTGCACGGTGGTCTTGGAGCCCTTCCCCTGAAAGGCCAGCTCCTCGATCTTGGGCAGGCGATCACCGGGCGAGTACTCGCCACTGCTGATCTGCGCGGCGATCTCGTCCGCTAGGTCTCTCCACTTGGGGGGCATGTCCGGTGATCTCCTCGTCTCGACGGGACCAGTGAACCATAGTCCCGGGATTGATTCCTAGAGACACGCATTCCCGGGATTGTCGCGTCGTAGGTGATTGACAGTCCCCCGTAATCCTGGGAATGTCATGGCGGAAGCAACGCCAAGTGAGACCAACTCACGAAGCGTGACGGCACAGCCATGTCTAGCGGCCTCAAAACGAGGAACGGCTCTCCGGGAGATCTGCCAGGACCACCGGAGAGCCGCTCGTTGGGGCCGTCCATCGAGAGGAGCACGGCCCACATGAACATCATCGTTGCTGGTCAGCGCATCGTTACCCAGGCCGAGTACTTCGAGGCCGCGATCGGCTTCGACGTCGAGCCGCTGGACGTCGAGCACGACCTGATGGCCGGCGGACTCGCCAGCCGGGACGCCCTGACGTCCTTCCTCGCCGACTTCCGGGTCGAGACCGACACGGACCGCGAGGACGCCACGTACTACGCCGGACTGCTCCGCCGGATGCCCCGCGAGCTGCGCACCCACAAGCCCGCCGCGTCGGCCGCCGCCGTGGCCGCCGAGCTGGAGCTCGCCGACGAGATCCTCGGCTTCGAGGACGACACCGACACCTACGCCGACTGGACCGGCGCCGACTTCGACTCGTACGAGGTCCTCGCGTCGCTCGGCACCCACGACCCGGCCGCGGCCGTCACCGCCGCCCGCGCCCCGCGCCCGGCCCGACCCGTCCTGACCCTGGTCCGCTCCGAGGTCCCGGCGGAGGTGGCGGCATGAAGCAGGCCCTGCGCCACATCGCCCTGTTCGTCCTGACCGTGCTGGGGATGGTGCTCGGCGTGATCGCCGGGACCGTCGCCCTGGTCAGCCTCATCACCGAGTTCGCGGCCCGCGCGACGGCCGCCGGCGGGGACTCCCTCGCCCGGCGCTTCCGCCTCGACCCGATCTCCCCCCGACTCCGCACCGAGCTGGCGCAGCTGCTGGCCGGAATCGCGACTCCCGCCGCTGGAGGCCCCCGATGAGTACGTACCGAGAGGAGCGCCGCGCCGACGAGGCCGCGGCCCGGACCGCCGACCGCGAGGACCGCCGCCTGGAGCTGGAGGCCAAGCTCGCGTACAAGCGGCAGCTGGCCGAGGACGAGCGGGCGGAGAAGGAGCGCAAGGCCGAGCAGGCCCGCAAGGACGGCGAGGTCAAGCGCCGCCAGGAGCAGGCCGAGGCCCGGCGCCGCCAGGACGAGAAGGCCCGCAACCGCGCGGCCCGGGTGGCCAGGCTCGGCAAGGTCGCGCGCTGGGTCAACGCGAACCCGGTCACGGTCTTCGTCGGCTTCGTCATGTCCTCCTCGGTCATCCCGGCCGTCATCTCGCAGGTCGGTGCGCTCGGTGACACCGGGGTGAACGTGCTCCTGGCCGCGCTGCTCGCCGCGATGCTGGAGGGCGGCGCCTGGGCGTTCACGTTCATGGGCAAGGCGGCCGAGGACGCCGGAAGGCCGGCGGTGAAGTACCGCATCGCGACCTGGTTCACGGCGTTCGTCGCGGCCGCGGTGAACTACTGGCACTGGGCGGAGAAGCTGCCGCAGGCGCAGTGGGTCGCGGTCGTCTTCGCGGCGAGCAGCCTGTTCGCGATCTACCTGTGGGACATGAAGACGCACGGCTCCCACGGCCGTACGAAGGAAGAGCGCAAGGCTGAGCGGGCCCGCCGCAGCCACCTGGCGAAGCGGAAGAAGGACCACAAGGACATCGCGAAGCAGGCGGCCCTCCTCCTGTCGGCGATGCCGTACGGGGCGATCGACGAGGAGGAGGCGTTCGCCGCCGCGTGGCGCATCCACAAGGGTGCCGAGCCGGGCCTCTCGCCGGAGCTGTACGCGGCGGCCACGAACGCGAAGGTGGCCCTCGGCGCGGCGTTCGAGCTCGGTGAGCACGTCCGTCCGGAGATGGTTCGGGCGGGGATGCTCGCCAGTCTCTACAACCCGCTCAACCCCCTTTCTCACCGTCCCGCGCAGAGCGTTCCGGCACTCGACGCCCCCGGGTCGGCCCCGGCCCTCCAGGGGTCCGCCGAGGGGTCTACAGCCCAAGCGGGAATTGGGGTGTACGGCACTCCGGTCTACCGCAAGAAGGCCAGCGAATCCGCCAGCGAGAAGGCGGGCGGGAACGCTGGTGGGGACGCTGGCGGGAACACCCCGCGAGGCCGGTCCGACGAGGAGCTGGAGCAGCTCCTGCCGGAGGCTCACCGGCTGGCCAGTGAGCTGGTCGCCGAAGGCCGGCAGATTTCTGCGGCCTCGCTCGCCAAGGGTCTGAAGATCCGCCGCGAGGACGGGATGTGGCTGCGGGACCGGGTGATCGAGGAGCGCAAGCTCCACCTGGTCCACGGCGCCTGACGGCCCGTCTCGTCCCCTGCACGTCCTGCGCGGACGGCCCTGCGGCCGCCGCGTGACTCCCCCCGAAAGCGCGGGGCTCGGCGCCTCCCTCTCACAGTCGCCGCCGGGCCCCGCTCCTCCCGAAGGAGAAGAACCAGGATGTCCCACACGCCCACAACCCCGGTACCGGACCCCCAGGTCGCGACCGTCACCTACCTGCCCACCGCGCGGCCGGCCACGGCGGCCGCCGCCCCCGGAGCCGCCCCCGCTTTGGGTGGCCCCACCTCGGTGCCCACCGAGTTCGACCTGGTCGAGGCGGCCAAGCGGATCCTCGCCGAGCACCTGGGCACGGACACCGTCGTCGCCTCCGAGGTCATGAAGACCCCGGTGGACCTCGACGCGTTCGACCCCGAGCGCCCGCTCATCCCGGCCTGGGCGCGTTCGGCCGAGGGCTGGGCGGCCTACAGCGGCCAGCGCTACCGGGCCTCGCAGCGGGCGTTCCGCCGCTGGGTGCGCCGCCAGCGCACGGTCAACGGCCACGTCTCGCAGTTCCGCCGGGGCCGGGTCCGGATGCACGACTGGGTGATCGGCTTCGAGGGTGTGCAGACCCAGGCCACCGCCCACCAGGCCGTCATCGCGACGAAGGAGGCCCGCGCGGCTGCCCGTGCGGCCCGCTGGACCCCGGCGCTGATGAAGCAGAAGAAGACGGCCGCGCTGCAGGCGATGGACCGGGCCCAGACGGTGGCGACGCAGGCCGTGGCCGCGCACAAGAAGGCGAAGTCCTACCGGCGCAAGGCGCGTGCGATGCGGGCTGGAGTTGTCTATGGGCCGCCGGCCACGGCGATGCTCACCGGCTACGCGACGACCGGGCTTCTCGGTCTGACCGGCGCGGCGCTGGCGACCTTCGGCGGTGGGGCGTTCGCGGGACGTCACCAGCTGGAGACCGAGACCGACTGGTCGCAGGACTGGAGGTCGCTCGGCGACGGCGACACGATGAACGCGCCGATGCTCGACTCTGTCTTCCAGGCCGCGAAGGTGATCGGGGCGGAGGAGACGCTGCGGATCGTGCAGATGCCGATGCTCGATGCCCGCGGGGCCTGGTCGGCGATCGTCGACCTGCCGCCGGGCGTCCCGGCGAAGAAGGCATTGCGCGCCCAGGAGGAGATCGCCTCGGCGTTCGGCGTGGAGGCCGCGCAGGTCACGCTGTCCAAGGGGGCCCGCGCCGGGCGGATCGAGCTGTACGTCTCGAAGGAGATCCCGTTCACGGAGGACGGCGTCCCGGGCCCGCTGCTCGCGCTGAAGGCCGCGGCCAACTTCTGGGGCCGGATCTCGATCGGCCCCGACGTGCGCGGACTGCCGATGTCCATCTCGGTCGTGGAGCGCTCCGGCCTGATCGGCGGGGAGCCGGGCGCGGGCAAGTCCGGCTCGGGCAACACCATCCTGCTCGCGGCGGCCCTCGACCCGCGCGTGATTCTCTGGCTCGCCGACGGAAAGGGCGGTGGCGACCTCGACCCCTTCAAGAACCTGTGCGAGGAATACGAGGGTGACGCCGAACCGGCAGCCTTCTACGAGATGCTCCAGGCAGCCCTGGCGGACATGAAGGCCCGCTACGCGCTGTTGAAGAAATTGGGAAAGCGCAAGGTCACAGAGGAATTGGCGGCGAAGTACGCGCTGCTGCGCCAGAAGCTCCTGTGGGTCGATGAGCTGATGCTCTACACGACCGACGAGGAGTGGGGCAAGAAGATCACCAAGGCCCTGCGGAACCTCGTCTCCCGGGGCCGCGCGGCGGGCATCATCACGTTCTGCGCGACGCAGAAGCCGGGCTCGGACGTGGTCGACACCTCGCTGCGTGACCTGCTCTCGATCCGGTGGGCGCTGCGCTGCACCACCCCGGAGGCGTCCGACACGATCCTTGGCCGGGGCGCCGCCGCAGCGGGGTACTCGGCGAAGACCATCGAGGCGGAGATGCGGGGCGCCGGCTTCCTGTGGGCCGAGGGCCAGAACCCGGTGCTGGTCCGCGCCGACTACTACGACGACGACCAGGTCGCCGAACTGCTGCGCCGGGCCTACGACCTGCGGGCCGAGGCCGGAACCCTGCCCGAGGGCCAGAAGTCGCTCGGCACGCTGCTGCGTGAGAAGGACGAGCCGGACGCCAAGATCCTCGCGGTGCTGGCCGACGTGTTCGACGGGTACGAGAAGGCGGCCAAGGCCCAGGCCGAGGCCGACGGCAAGAGCGCCGAGGAGGTCGAGGCGGTGACCCTCGACTGGCTCCCCGGCGCGGTGCTGATCGACGCCCTCACGGCCGCCGGCCTGAGCATCACCGCCGAGAAGCTCGGCGCCCTGGTGGCTCGGACCGACGAGGAGAAGAAGAAGCGGCCCTGGCCCGGCAGCGCCAGCAACATCGCAGGCTACCCGTTCGACGCGGTCGCCCGCGTGGCGAAGGCGAAGTACGGCCTGACGGCCTGATTCGGGCCGGGGAGACCCGGATCCGACCCGGACAACCACCCGGTATGTCCCGGATTGCCCCCGGATTCGAGAGGGGCGGACCCGGACGCGCGGCCCGAGACCCGGACGTAGGACGTCCGGGTCGAGGCCCCGGCCGTCCAGGATTCCCAAAGCTCTGACCTGCACAAACGCCGACCCGTCCGGGCTCGATCCGGGTCGGCCACCTCCCCCAAACCGTGACAGACACGACAGACGGAGGACGACCCCCGATGGGCGTCAGATACGTGGTGAGCGAGCCCGACCCGCCGACCTGGTGGGCGAAGAACAAGGCCGCGGTCTACGCGGCGGTCGGCCTGGCGGTCGGCTTCTACCTCGCCGGTGGCGGAGGCGGGGACGCCCAGCCCGCGCCGGCCCCGACCCCCGGCCCGACCGTCAGCACGACCCCGACCGCAACCGGCTGAGGAGGACCCGATGTTCGACAGCTCACCCGACCTCGAACTGCACGGCATCGCGTACGTCGACGGCGCCCCGCTGGAGTGCGTGCACTGCGGCAACGCCGTCTCCCTCCAGGTCTACAAGCGGGGCCCGCGCGAGGTCTGGCCCGCCTGGATCTCCTGCGGGTCCTGCGGGCGCGGCGACGACTCGGCGAAGGTCACCAACGGCCTGGTGGACGCGGTGCTCGCCGCGCGGACCGGCCGTCAGAAGGCCGAGGACCGCGACCTGTTCACCGCCGAGTGGCGCGGGGTCATCATGACCGGCGAGCTGCGGCCGACCCTGGTGATGGACGACCTGGTCACCGTCGCCGAGGCCGTCCGCGACGAGGTCGAGAAGGACGCCCGCCGCTGGTGGGGCGGGAAGAAGAAGGCGGCGAAGGCCAAGGTGGCCGAGGCCAAGGCCACCGCGAAGGGCGCGGTCAAGGACGCGGCGAGCGACGCCGCGACGGCCGCGAAGGGCGCGGCGAAGAACGCGAAGTCGGCGACGACGGCCGCCGTGCTCACCACGGCCTGGCAGCTCCAGACCCAGGGCGCCGGCCCCGCCAAGATGCCGAAGGCCAAGCGGTGCACGGTCAAGGGCTGCCGGGGCGGCATGGTCACCCTGGCGACCCGGCTGCACTCCCCCACCGGCACCAGCGCCGAAGTGAAGATCCCCTGCTCCGCCTGCCACCGAGCCCGCTGAGGAGACCGCCGTGCTGACCCTGCCCACCCTCGTCGTCCTCGGCCTGGTCGTCGTCATGCTCGTCTGGAAGGCCGGCCTGCCCTGGTACATGGCGCTGGCCTGCGTGATGTTCGGAGTCCTCCTGGCCGGGACCCCCGCCGGCCCCGCGCTCACCGGCCTCCTCGACGGAGCCGCCGACGCGGTCAGCGCCATACGCGTGTGACCCGGCCGCGGCGCCCAGCCCCGCACTGCCCGCCCCCCGTTTGGGTGGCTGCCCAGCCCGGGGCGGCCCGCACCGCTCGGCCGGTCCGCGCCGAGGACCAGGTGCGGGTGAGGTGCGGAAGGCCGGAGGTCGCGCCCGGCACCGGACGGGAGGCCGCCCAGCGGCCGAGCGGCCGGTGCCGGTGAACGCGCGACCTCCAACGGGCCCGCAGCCGGAGGTGCCGGGCGCGGACGCGCCCGTCCGCTAACCCCACCCTCCCGCAGGGACCCGCCGAGGCCCTTCGCACGAATCTTTGGGTTCTGACCAGCAGAAACACAGAAATGCAGACTCCGAGTCTGCGAACCCCCTAGACATGCAGACTCAGAGTCTGCATCATTGAATTACCGCAAGCGAAAACGCAAGCGGAAAAGCCAGCGATACAGCTGACGAAGGAGAACGCAGTGACCGAGCAGACCTTCACCGCCTCGCCCATCGGCCCCGTGAACGCGTACGTCACCAGCCACATCGGCAGGATCCTGGTGATCGCGGACCACCGGACGACCAAGGCCACGGTCGAGATCAGCACGACCGCCACCGAGGGCAGCATCGCCAAGGCCGTCGAGGACGCCACGATCCGCCAGGAGGGCGACCAGATCGAGGTCCGGGTGCCGAAGATCGAGGGTGCGTCCGGCGGGATGAGCAGCACCACGATGATGGTGGGCGGCAGCACGTTCACCTTCCACGGCAGCGGTGGTGGCGTGCAGATGGTCGGCGGTGACATCTTCATGGGCGGTCAGAAGATCGTGTCCAACGGCATGGTCGTCGCCGCCGAGGGGACCGTCGTGGGAGGGGCCGCCGGAACGGGCGAGATCACCGTGACGCTGCGGCTCCCGGAGATGTCCTCGGTCCAGGTCACCACCACCTCCGCCGACGTCAGTACTGCCGGCGACGTCCTCCAGGTCCTCGACGTCGACAGCCAGTCCGGCGACATCCAGGCCGAGACCGTCCGCGACCTGCGGGTCAAGACGATGTCCGGCGACGTCGAGGTCACCCGCGTCGACTGCGAGGTCAACATCGGCACGATGTCCGGCGACGTCGAGATCGGCGCCTACAACGGCACCCGCTTCTCGGTGAACACGATGTCCGGCGACATCGACGCCAGCGCCACCCCCATCGCGAGCGGCCGGATGGACATCAAGTCGATGTCCGGCGACATCACCACCCGCGGCGCCGAGCACCTGAACCCCCGCTGCGGCTCGATGTCCGGCCGCATCCGCACCCGCTGACTCCGCCCCGGGGCGGCCGTCATCCCGGCCAAGGTCCGCCGGCCGCCCCGGGCCCCGATCCGCAAGCGAAACCGCCAGCAGAAACGCAAGCAGGGGAGACAGCAATGAAGAAGCCCAACCGCCTCCTGACCTTCCTCAACGGCCTGCTCGGATGGGCCTGGGCGTACGAGACGGCGGAGGAGGTCCGCGAGGTCATCGCCGAGCGGTGCTTCACCACCCTGGCCAACCGCGCGGCCACCCACGACAAGGGCGCCGCCAAGCTCACGGACAGCCTCGCGTTCCAGCCCGGCCTGGTCACCCTCCACGACGAGCTCCACGACACCTGGCACTACCTCGTCGCGCTGAAGGCCCGCGCCCGGGCCCTCGGATACGGCACGCTCGCCGAGCACCTGGACGACGCCGCCGACTCCACCCGCGACGTCCTCCAGGCGGTGGCCACCGCCGCCGAGAGCACCACCCCCACCCCGGCGATCCCCGCGAGCAAGTAGCGGCGCCCCGTGGCGGCCGTCATCCCGGCCAAGGTCCGCCGGCCGCCACGGGCCCCGATCCCGCTCCGAAACCGAAGCGGGGGGAGCCCACATAGTCCCTCGACACGAACCGGAGCACGCAATGACCCCCCGACCGAACGACGAGACCAGAGCGGCAGGCCGCACCCGGATCGCCGAACTGAAGAAGGCCCGCGACCTCGCCCACGAGGAAGCGGAGAAGGCGAAGTCGGCCGCGGACGAGCAGATGTGGAAGGACATCGCCGCCGAACTCGACGGCGGCGAGGTCCTCCAGCGCGACGTCGCCGAGGCCACCGGGTTCAGCCGCGACCACGTCCTCAAGCGCACCAAGCAGTACCGCACCACGACCTGACCGGTCGGCCCCCGGGCACCGAGCCCGGGGGCCGGCCCCGACCCGAGAGGACAGACCGTGAACACCGACGACAGGACCCCGGGCACCCCGATGAGCGACACCGAGGCCGACGCACGCGCCCGCCAGCTCATCGCCGAGGCGTACACGCCGACGTCCTACCGGGACGACTCTCCCGTCCCCGCGTACGGCCCGGCCGAGCCGGTCGCACAGCCCGGACGTCCGCCGATGTCCCAGAAAGCCAGCGAGATCAGCGCCCTGATGCTCTCCGGCAGCGTCGCCGCCCTGTCCGTCGGCGGAGCCACCTCGCTCGTCCTCTACGTGCTCGGCACCGTCGACCCCACGACCCTCGCCATCGGCGCGGCCGGCCCCGTCGCCCTGGTCCTCGCCGTCGGCTCCCTCGTGAAGTCCGTCGGCAGCGCCAAGACCTCCATGCACACCGAGAACCACCACCACTACAACGGCCCGGTCCGACAGAAGAACACCACCGTGACCAACACGACCACCACCAAGGCCGTGTTCGGCCGGACCAACCTCAACGGCACCCCGGGCAGCAAGCGCTGAGTGCCCATCAGCCCGAAGTGCGTCCAATCTCGCTAGATAGCTCGTCTCCGATCCGCTGAACAGGGAGAACACGATGGCGAACAAGACGGCGCTGAACCCGCCGAAGGGCGAGTGCCGACAGTGCTGGTACCACGCCTACGCCTCGCGCGAGGCCCACCAGCACCTGGCGCCCCGGCAGGACTGCCCGCAGTGCGTGGACCACATGCTCCACGGCCACGGCAACATGATCGTCGGAGGCTGACCATGAGGCTTCCCTGGATGAGCCGCACCGACCGACGGGCCTGGAAGTCGGCCCGCACCCTCGCTGACCTCGGCCAGCTCACCGCCGACTGGCTGGAGGGCCGCCTCGGCTCCCAGCCCGGCTACATGCCCAACTGCGGCCCCGACGAGGAGACCGCCGAACTGGTCCCCTCCCTCGCCGCCCTGAACCGGGCCGGGTTCACGACCACGTGCTCCCAGCCCGGCCTCGCCGAGATCGGCTACGACGGCGCATGGTGGACCCAGCACGCCGCGGTCGAGGGCTACCTCACCGACCGCGCCCTGTTCCAGCGGATCCTCGACGCCGCCGAGGCCCTCGCCCACACCGTCGTCGTGGACGACCCGTCCACCGGCCGGTGTGACGAGGTGGTCGTGGTCACCCACCGGGACGGCGAGCCGTACACCGCCTTCGGCGCCCGCCCCGGCCCCCGCGACATGCGCAACCTCTACGGGGTCCTGGACCCCGAGGCCCACCGCGAACTGGACGGCGCCATCCACCTCGCCGTCATCGCCCCGTACTACGGGCCCGCCTCCCACCGGGCGCTCTGGCGCTCCCTCGACCAGGTCACCGGCCTGGAACCCCCGGACGCCGACGACGACCAGGCCGACGCCGACGACGACCAGGAGCCCGCCGCCAGCCGGTGAGGACGGAGAGGACCACGGCATGAGCACCTACATCGTCACCAGTCACGGCGGGGACTTCTTCGGGGAGGACCGCCACGCCTGCAAGATCCTCGGCTCCCTCCTCCCCTACGTCCACGCGGCCGTCCCGGCCGACGAGCGCGAGCACGTCGAGCAGCTGCTGACCGAAGCCGCGCAGACCCCGGCCGGCGCCACGCGCTCCATCCCGGCCGCCATCGCGGCCAGGCTCGCCCCCCAGCTCCGGCAGATCGCCCGCAACCGGTACCTGAAGTCCCGGCCCCTCGTGCAGGCCGCCGCGCTCCTGGCGGACGCCGCCGGCCGGGCCGCCGCCGACGACGAGCCGTGGGAGTGGCGCACCGAGGTCGGCTGAGACCCACCTCACGCCCGCAGTGCGCCCACGGAGCAGACCGCCAGCCGAATCTGACAGACGATCGGGCGGCTGACCAGCACCGATCCATCTACGCAGACTCGGAGTCTGCGAACCCCCTAGACATGCAGACTCTGAGTCTGCATCATTGAATTACCGCAAGCGGAAAAGCAA